>CAYPWA010000010.1:8354-12199 GCA_964414325.1 uncultured Sulfurovum sp.
TGGCTGGAAGCGCTTGGATGCGGAAAAAGAGAAGAGGAAGGGACGTAAGAGATAACCCGAAGATTAATCCCTTTTTGCTATCATTCCAACAAATAACAAAGATAAGGAAAAACAATGGCAAAAGTACCTGAAGATGTTGGATGCAGCAATATGGAGTGTGTGGAGTCTCCCAACTGTCAAAGAACCGTGATCTATGAGAACGGTACAGCCAGAGAGGTCAAAAGTTTTGGCGGTACGCCTGAAAAAGGGTGCGGTAAATTTCTCCCCCGTAAAGATCAGGAGAAGAAGTAGTTCTTCTTCTGATACTACTGCAACATATCCAGTTTTTTATCATAGACTTTCGTCTTCACATCAAACAATCCCAAGAGCGTATGGAAGAGATTGTCGTGTGAGAAGTGGTGTGTGTGTTTGGCAGCCAGTGACTTGATGCGGGGATCGTCACGAAATCCTTTGCCAAACCAGAAGAGTGCGCCGATGTGTTTTTGTGCATCGGGAGCCATAAAGTAGGGCAGTCCGTGCAGGTAGATCCCCTTTTCACCCAGACTCTCCCCATGATCGGACATATAGAGCATCGCCGTACGGTAGCGGTCGTCGTAGTGCTTGAGAAGATCGATCGTTTTGGCAAGGAAATTGTCCGTATAGCGCAGAGCATTGTCGTAGGCGTTGACGATCTCTTCGCGTTTGCACTCCTCAAGCTGGCTGCTTTTGCATACGGGTGTATACTTTTCGAAGTCTTTGGTGTAGCGTTTGTAGTATGCCGGTCCGTGGTTGCCCATCTGGTGCAGGACGATGAGGATATCTTTGCCCGGATGCTTCGCAATGAAGTCATCCAATCCTACAAGCATCCCGATATCGCGACACTCCCCCTCTACACAGATAGTGTTCTGCTTGGGTGTACGGTAGTCCTCATGAGGGATACGCAGTGCCACACCTTTGGAGTCGGAGTTGTTGTCGCGCCAGAGCAGTGCTACCTTTCCCGTGTGTTTGAGTACATCGATCACATTTTCGGTGGAGATCGCTTTTTTGTAGCTGTAGGTATCACGTGTGTATACCGAGAACATACAGGGGACGGAGTAGGCGGTGGAGGTGCCACAGGAGTACATTTGCGGAAAGTTGACAATATCCTCATGTGCTAACGTCGGATTGGTCTCTCTTTGGTAGCCGTTGAGAGAGAAGTGGTCCGCACGCGCCGCTTCGCCTACGACCATAATGACCAGTCTGGGCGGTTTGCCGTCATCGGGGATGGTGGCATCCGTTCCCAGAGGTTTAAGTATGATCGGCCCGCTGTTGTAGGTGAGATAGATGTACTTTCCGCCACTGTAGAGCCAGTAGAGCGGGTTGACACTGAAGCGCAACGGCTTGTGTTCTCTGAAGAACGAAGTGTAGTGCTTACTGAAAGCGAAGAGTGAGGCAGCGATGAGGAGCAGCATCAGAAGGATCGTCTTGACCTTTGCCCAGAGCTCACGCTGCCAGCTTCGGTAGCGGATCGGGGTGCGGTAGACCACATAGGCGGGCAGCAACCCCAGAAAGAGGAAGTAGAGCACCTGCTTGAGCGTGAGCAGATCGGAGGATTCGGCAAGATTGGTCTGTATGACATTGCGTATCATATCGGTATCGATGATGACATGGTAGCTGTTCATAAAGTAGTTGGTCAGTGAGGAGACCAGCAGCACGATGATCAGCAGCGGTTTGGTTGTCCATCGGGAACTAAAGAGGGTCAGCACTAGTGCCGTAAGCGCAAAGAGCACAACGACAAGAGAGACGATAAACCCAAAATGCTCCTGCAGGGGATAGACCGCAAGCACATTTCTGAAAAAGGCAACGTTGTCCGCAGCGACCATAAAGAGTGTGGCGATGAGTATTAGCTGTATCTGAGTAAACCGTTTGATAGTACTTCCCTTTGGGTTTTTGCAATCATATCAAAAAGAGGCTAACGGATGCTTTCTGGAATTGGTTTGAGCGACTGTTTCCCAATCTCTTCGAGGAAGGTCGTCGCATACGCCCCTTTGGGTAGGTAAAATCCGACTTTGAGGCGTTGTTCCTGTGGTGTGTAGGCGATGGAGATATCCTCAGGCCAGATCCAGGCGAAGCGTCTGTCTCCGCGAAGTGAAGTGAGTTCGTCATCGTCGAAAGGTTCTTCAAGATGGCGTGCGTCACTTTTGGCACGCAGGGCATTGGCACCGCAGAGCAGTCCAGTGGGTGCGCTCTTTTTTGCCTCAAAACGCTGTGAAGTGCTCTGCATCTCTTTGAGAAAGGTCGGTTTGCCGTAGGGGTAGGGCATCATCACTTCACCGAGGAAAAGCTTGAAAAACTGCGGCTGCTTTGCCAGTACTTCTATGAGTGCTTTGGGGTACTTGAGCTCTCTGGCGGCAGCTTCGACACTGCTTGCTGCGATGATCGAGGAGAGCTTGACACGCATAGAGAGCCAACGGTTGAAGAGGTGGCTCTGGTATGCCGAGACCATCAGCTTTTCACGGCTGCCCTTGAGCCGTTTGCCGCTGTGGGCGATCTCCTTTCCCTGCAGATAGCTTTTGCCGTCCTCTCCGAAACGCTGGTAGCCATAGTAGTTGGGGATGCCCTTTCGTGCCATAGCGTGTGCGACCTTCTCGAAGCGCGCAGCATCTTTGGGCGTGATCTGTGTCAGCACGATCTCAAAACGGTTTCCCTTGAGGTGACCGACTTTCAGGGGCGATCGGTTCAGTGTACTCTCCAGTATCTCGACCCGTTCGGTGGTCAGGTTTTTTCTGAGCATCTTCTCCGCCTGTTTGGGGAGGGAGAAGTACTGAATGGTGGTGGCACTCTTGTCTTTGAGCCCGGCATAGCCGATCTCTTTGTCGCTCACCCCTGCGGCTTTGGCAAGTACGGTGATGAGCTTCCATGTGCTCATATCGGTCTTTTTGATCTTGAGGATGAGGTGGTTGCCGCTGCCGGTGAAAGGGTAGAGCGGCATCTCCTCGACGAAAAAGCGCTCGACGGTCTGCTTGAAGTCAAAGGAGATAGGGGTGTGGTCGTAGGCGTATTGTTTGTGATTCATGGGCGTATTATACCCAAATAGCAGTTTACCCGCATTTGCCCGGTGCACATTTCATGCCACCGCACTTGCCCTCCAGTTTGCTTTTGATGCTGCCGCTTTGCATACTGTCGATCATCTGCTGCATCTGTTTGGGGTGTGCAATGAATTTGTAACCCTTGTAGAGAGTGAAGAGACCGTAAAATACTACGAGCATGGCGGCCAGTTTCATCATGGTACCGCGCAGATTGCCGCGCTGGAGGAACTTGGTGATCGTGCCCAAAAAGAAGAGTGCGGGGATGGTCGCCAATCCGAAGGTCGCCATGACGATCGCACCCCACAGTGGGCTTGCCGTGGATGCCGCAAAGATCGCGAAGGAGTAGACCAGTCCGCAGGGGATGATACCGTTGAGCATCCCCAAAAGATAGAAACTACGCAGTGAACTGCTCTTGATCAATGTGGTAAAGGCACGTTGGAACCATCCCTTGTGCGAGATCGACCATTCTGCGGAGTTGAGAAACTTGAAGTTGCCCAGCAGCGATGCTCCCGCAAGGATCATCAGTATCCCCGTCAGCACGAAGAGCACCCCTTTGGTGGTAGGGGTAAAGGCGATGACCTGTCCGATCAGTCCGAAGATCGCACCCAGTATTGTATAGGTGGTGACCCGACCGAAGTTGTAGGCAAGGTGAGAGAGCGTCTGCCTGCTCCAGGGGGACTGGGGATCGATCTTGCTCGAAGAGTACGCCACGACGATCCCGCCGCACATCCCGATGCAGTGCCCGACACTTCCGAGAAATGCGGTAGAGAGAATAATGATAAGGTCGATGTTGTTCAT
>CAYPWA010000011.1:0-11674 GCA_964414325.1 uncultured Sulfurovum sp.
CGGCTCAAGGTTGACATCCTGAAGACGGGGAAACAGCATCTTAGAATGCCTCCAAGATATGATTCGGCGCGCTGTATATCTTCAGTGAAGCATTTGGTTGTTGTTTGATACGACGGCTGGCAGGAGCCGATGATGACCTACTCACTTCTGTACCCTTACCCTCTTCAAGTGCATGATAGACATAGTCATTATACTGACGCTGTACCTTTTCCAGTTCGTCCAGATAACGCTTGAGTTTCTGTAGTTCATCGCTTCTCCGTACAATATACGGCGTCAGATAGATCACGACATTGGTCTCACGACTTAAGTCCGAGGTATTTGTAAACAACAATTCGCCAAGAATGGGGATATCCCCCAGGAAAGGAACTTTGGTTACCCCTTTTCCTCCCGCATTCTTGATCAATCCACCAAGGATAATCGTCTCTCCGTTATTAACGATCGCCGTAGTCTTGACATCACGCTTGGTGGTCGTTGGTCGGTCGACATTGGGAGATTCGTTGTCCAGAACATCTTCAATGGTCGTTTCCACTTCAAGGGTGACTTTGTTGTTGCTTGAGAGGCGTGGTTTGACCTTGAGCGTCAGACCGATATCTTCCCGTGAATAGTTGTTGATCACATTGGCATTACCGGTGGTAGACTGTTGTGCCTGCGTAAGGATAGAGCGAGTCTGCCCCACATAGATCTCCGCCTCTTTGTTGTTGGTACAGAGGATGGAAGGTTCACTCAAAATATGTGCTGCTCCATTACGTGCCAGTAAGTCCAACTGTGCACCTAGAGCAAAGACTTGATCGACATTATTAAATTTAAATGCTGGGTTGGTCTCTGTCCCAATAGGGTTCCCAGCTTTATCATAAATCGTTTTCGTTTGGCTGGTATTCAAAAAACCCAATAGCGCTGGGGACATCTGTATCGCTGATGCCGCTCCAAGGTTCCCTGCAAGCGTAAACAGCCCATTCGTAGTGATCGCTCCACCATTGATATTGTACTTCAGACCAACCTGCTCGGCAAGATTCTTATCAATCTCCACGATCCGTGCCTTGACATAGACCTGTACCTTGGGGATATCGATCTTGGCGACTGTTTCACGGATATTTTTGATCTGCTCTCCCGTTGCCAGTACGATCAGTGCGTTGCGCTCCACATCGGAGACTACCATCGCTTTGCTGGGCGGTTTGCCTCCTTTCTTGGGCTGTTTGATCGCAACATTGTTCATCTGGGAAACCAGCTTGGAGAGAATCTTCTCCATCTCTTCAACATTGGAGTTTTTGAGGCGGATCACATACATCTTCTGTGTCTGATCCTCTCCCTCCATATCTAGCTGTTTAATATAGCGGATCATACGATGAATGTTTTCCTCTTTTCCCACAAGAATGATAGAGTTGGTCGCATCATCCTTGAAGATATCGACCTTCTCACTCTCGATCGTCTGAGGGAAGAGTTTTTTTGCCATATTCTGGGCATTGGGGAAGAGGTCTTTGACGCTGGAGTGCTTCAGACGGATGACCGTAGAGCGCTTGGCTCCTCGTTTTTCGATGGCATGAATCAATTTGGCAATCGATCGCAGTGTTCGCGGTGTCGCTGTGATCGCAAGTACATTGTTCTCCTTGAAAGAGATCACCTTGTCATTGCGGTTCAGCAGCGGCTTGATCTTTGCCCTGACCACAGCGGCATTGGAGTTCTTAAGCGGGAACATCACCGTCTTCATCGTCTCTCCCTCCACACTGCTACTTACATCCAGCCCCTCTCCTGCGGCATTGGCACTCTTGACCACCTTGTAGAAATCGCCCTGATCGATGAGCGTCAACCCTTTGCTGGCAAGAATGGAGTTCGCCAACGGGATCAGAGAGGATTTCTTGATCGGCTCTTGCGAAAGGAAGTTGATCTTCCCATTCAAATCCGCATCGATGAGAATATTCTTGTGTGTGATCTTGGAGACCATCTCGATAAAGTCCTTCACACTTACATCTCTAAGATTCAGATCGATCTTCTCTTCATCCGCATACCCTGTAGCGGAAAGTATCAACAGTACCATCATCATCTGCCTAATTAACTTCATATTCCAACTCCATCTCTTTATTTCCTCTCTGAATGACCAGTGTCATATTCTGCATATCACCCACCTGCTTATAGATATCGAATACCGCCTTGTAGCTTGTCAGTGCTTCTCCGTTGACCGACTTGAGAATATCCCCACGCCTGAGTCCCAGCTTGGAGAAAGGACTGCCCCGTTTGACGTATGTGACACGGAACCCTTCTATCCTCCCACCTTTTTTAAGCTCTTGGACGCCGATATTCTTTTCGACTTCATCCATATGCTTCCCAAAGTACTCGACCAGACCGTGATCTATGATCTTGCGGTCTCCCGCATCGACGATCTCACCTTTTGGAGCAGAGGAGGAATGAGGAACCGAGGGGTGTTCCACTGTACGAATGGCATTCGACCCGGCAGCCTTGGAGTGCTGCAGTACGACCTTGTACTCCTTGCCTCCCTTGGTAAAGATCGCATAATCATGTCCGGCACGATCGAGCATAAAGCCGTTAACCGAGTCTCCTTTCCCCAATACCTTGCTTTTACCCTTGTAGCGTATGGTCACGACAGTCACATCCGGGGCACTGTAGACCCCAAGCAACGTGATATCACGAATGCTCCCTACCGGCTTGGCAGGTATTTTCTCGCGGGGCGGCTGCGCCTTATTGGGGGTCAGCCTGATGCGATAGTAGAGCGGTTTGGCGCGTTTCTCTTCGGCATGGTTGAGCCCCTGTGCAGGGAAGAAAGCCACCTCCACAACAAACCAGAGCAGCTTGACAAGCAGCAGCAGAAGGAGAATAGCAATGATACGCTTGACCATCGACGGATCAAAAACCGGTTTCATAGTACCACCCTTTTTCACCTTGCTTCAGCTGTGACTTGAGCATATCGATCTCTCCGCTTTTGACAAAGTCTATATGCAAGGTGCGTGTTGCAAGGTCGATCTTGCCTTCAACCGTCCCAAAACTTCCTTTCCCTTCGATCGAAATCGTTGTTGGAGAGAGGATCGAATGCATCAACACGATCCTCTCCGCACTTTTGGGCAGCATATTCTCAAGTCCTTTATCCATGTGAAGTCCCTTCACTTCCAATTGCGAGAAAAACAGCAACGTCAAGAGATCCACCTCATCCGCACGAGCAACCTCGACCCCTTTGACATACAGTGTAACACCTTTGAGCGTGAGTCCTGCAATCCTCTCCTCTATCACATTTTCGTTCAGCTCTATCCCCTGTTTGGCAAGTTCCCGTTCAAGTTTGAAATAGAGCTGCTCCTTGGGCATGAACAGAAGCAGGGCACCCCATACCAGCAGAAGCCCCCAAAACATGCGTTTTACCATTTGCATTTGACCTCCACCCTGTAGTGATCGCCCTCTTTGGTCACCTTCAGTTTCTCTACCTCTACAGCGATATTGAGCAATTTGGTGATCACCATGTTGACCTCGGAGGGTTTGAGATCACTGAATGTCGCACTCAGATGTTTCCCCTGCCGTCTCCATGTCACCTTGGCGGCGGGAACAAGCATACGAAGCTTGTCAACCTTCTGCGTCAGATGCTTGTCAGCCCAGATCTTTTTGAGACTGACCGTCTCCTGCAGTACCGCCAGCTCTTTTGCCATCTGCTGGTTGCTCTTCGCCATAGAGGTATGTCGGGAGAGCTTATAGGCAAATGCACCTGCTGCCACGAGTAGTGCTGCCAGTACGATCAATTCGTTACGATAGCGCTTCCAATTCATAGTGAGCCCTCCACGATGATCTCCGTGGATGTAGAGCGTGGGCTTTTTTGCATCCCTGCACGCTTGATGAGCCCCTCAAGCCGTTTGGCGACACGGGCATCGGAAACGAGGAAATGCACTGTGTACCTCCTCCCCTCAAGCGAGAAGTGCGTCACGGTCACTCCTTTGAAGATCATCCCTGCAATCTTGCCTACAAGCTCCCGCTTCCGGCGTTCAAGCTGGTCGATCTTGCGATACTTGGAAGCGACACTCTCTCTGGCATAAGCACTCTGAAGAGCAGGGTTTGCCTCATAGAGTGCATCAAGCTTCTCTTGCAATACGATATTGTTCGTACCGTATCGACGCCCCTCAAGTGCCCATATCAAAGCAAAGAGTAAAAAAATAGAAGTGAGTGCCATTGCCTGTTTTTGGGTCAGCCATGATACTGCACCCGATTCGAGACGCACCCCCTTAGATGGGTGACAATGTTCGTCCACACTGCCGTATACCGTCTCAGAAAGCGCCGTTACAGGCACAACCACCACCGTATCATCGACAAGGCTTAACGCTTCTCTCTCCCCCAGTCGTACAGGCGTTTTAAAACAGTGTGCAGACTGCTGCGCGAAAAAGAGTTTCGAGACCATCTGGGCGGATATCCCTTTGCTTTCCAGAAAAGTGGTGATCTCATCAGGGTCATAGGCGATAAAAACCCATACCTCTCCCTCTTTGAAAACAAAAAAGTCATACTTGCCATCCTCATCAAGCAGACCGTCAAAAAGAGAAGAGGCGATCCTTTTTGCCTGATAGGCATACTTGATTGGAAGCGATTCCCGTTTCATCGTGTAGAACTGAGGCGTTACCATCACATCGACAGGAGCATCCGGCGAGCATCTCTCCATCGCACGATGGATCAGTATCATCTCTCTACTGTTTGCCGTAAAATTCAAAATCTTTCACCTCTCCCTCTGTATCAACAAACCAGAACATATACTCAGCCCCTTCATACCCGTAACGCACCTCACATACCGAACGGTCGATGAACGACTCGGAAAAAAGCGACCTGTCAAAGGCAATACCGTACCGCGTAAGTAGTGCCTTCAAAGCGCCTTCCGCTTCTACCCACTCTTCATCGAGCGATGCCGCATCGATATCGAACAGTACCGCGAGAAGTGCTTTGGAGAGATAATCTCCCGCGATCAGATTCTCCTTGGGATCTTTGGAAACAGCATGGAATGTAAAATACTTTCTCCACGCTACCTTCCCCACATTTGCATCGTCTGTCTCGAACTGATAACGGCTCAGTATATGCTCGAACTCTTCATATGATATGATACCATTTTTTTGTCGCAGTCGTCTTTGCTCTTCTGCCGTAGTACGCGTAGGTTCTATCTGACGAAGGATCATCTCTTGAAGCAGAATCGGATCTCGCAATGCATACTGCTGTACCAACCGATCAAAAACTTTCTGTGCAACATTATACTGTTTTTGCATTACCGGATCGTTATCGAATCCAAGCCAGTTGATATTGACCCCGTTATCCTGTGGACGACATGAGAGCACCAAAGAGAAATCTCCCTCTTCGCTCTGAAGCGGAATCGGGGTCAGGTACAGTGTATTGTATAGGGTTTTTCTCTCTTTAAATCCGGAGAGTATCTCTTTGATGTTGGCGAAGTAGAGATTTGCCTGTACCATCGCTTTGGTCGAGGAGGCATCTTTTCTGGCACTGTCCAGATAGCCTACAAGCACACCGGTCAAGGCGATGATCACCGTCAAAACAGAGAGGGTCAGGATCAGTGCAAACCCTTTTCGCGAAGAAGATATGTTCATATAAAAGCTCTATTAATCTAAAATCGTTAAAATATGCGGAACATTATACCAAAGCAAATCAAGGATTGATATGAAAACAGCCATTGCTGCTCCCCGACAAAGACTCAGAAGCGGTTTCTCCCTGATCGAACTGCTTATCGTGATCGTCATACTCGGAGGGCTTGTTGCCGTCGTCGCTCCCGGGTTGATGGATTCCGCTGATCAGGCAAAACGTGATACGGTCTGTCTCAAGATGGACGATCTCAAAAAACGCCTTGATATGTTCAAGCTTGACAACGGTGTCTACCCCGATACGGAAGAGGGTTTTGAAGCGCTCCTAAGCAACCCTGATCCGGACAAATATCCCAACTATCGTGCCAAACCCTATCTGAAAAAGCTGCCAAAAGATGCATGGAAGACCCCTTTCGTCTATATCAACAAAGGAGATGAAGTCGAGATTATCTCCTATGCAGCGGACAGGAAAGAGGGTGGAGAAGAGAATAACAAAGATATTCTCTTCTCGCAGTGTAACAAATAAGCACTCCGATGTTTCGATCGATGACAACGAAGGAACGCAAGGGGTTTTCCCTGTTGGAACTCCTGCTTGTCATCTTTATTATCTCTCTGGTCTATTTTCTGGGTTTCAGCGGTATCGAAAAGTCCTCAAAAAAGGCTGAACCCCTCTCTCCACTTACCATGAAACAGTCCATTATGCAATCATCGCTCTTCCGCGGCAAAGGCACTTTCATCTGCGTAAACAAGTGCCGTTCTTGCTATTTCAGAGAGGACATCACCTCTCCTTTTGAGGCGTATGAGGGTGCTGTCGACCTACAGGATGCCAAGGTTTACAGCATCGATGCAAACGATAACCTTGTTCCTCAAGCATACGGTCGCTATCAAGATCACCCCATCTGTCTGCGTATCGACTTCTATCCCAACGGCAGCTCTACACCGCTGATTCTGGAGACTGCAAAAGGTATCTATTATCTGCCTGCTTATCTGGGCAAACCGCAAAAGGTGGACTCTCTGGAAAAAGCGAAAGATCTCTGGCTTGCACATGACCATGACCTTGACAATCGGGGGGACTACTATTGAAAAGCGTCCGTCCGGCATTTACCCTCATCGAGATTCTGGTATCCGTGCTGATCCTCTCGGGTGCGATCGTCTATGTACTCAAGGTGCATTCTCAGAATCATGAACAGATCGTCTATGTCACCGAACGTAACCGACATGCATTGGAGGACTCACTCTTTTTAGGCAAAGAGGTACTGCGCTACCACAAGAGTGAAAAAAATGCCTATGACCTGCTCCAAAACAGTGGGCTCAAGGTCGACAAGTTCGAAAGCCGAAAAATACTCAAGGCACTCAAACGACAGATCACCATTCCCGAACCAATTACCCTTCTGCCCGATGAAGAGGCACAAGGTCCTGCCGCCACGGTCGACCAGATACTAATCAAAGATACCTACTCCTCGAGGTATTACCGATTCAAGATACAGACCTTTTAGGCTATAATACCCCTGACAATAGAGGAGAGAAAAGAGAAGATGCTGTTTCGATACAAAGGCTTCGACAAAGCGGGTAAACGTGCCAAAGGAACCATCACTGCCAGCTCTGCCGAAGAGGCCGGACAAAAACTCCGGGCTCAAGGGATCTACTACGAATCTCTTACGCCCACCAGAGAGTTCTCTCTTGAGGGGCTGACAAAACGGCAGATGCCCGCAGAGCTGCTCGCCTCTTTTTCCAAAGAGCTCTCCTCCTATCTCAACTCGGGTATGGCAATCCTCACTGCGATACGCCTGATGGAGAATCAGCACGAAGGGGAGAAGCGCTATACCTCTTTCCTCAATGCCATTCGCACTATGATCGACGAGGGGCAGTCTCTCTACCATGCACTCAACTCCCAAAAGGTCTACGCGCTGCCTGAGTTTTATGTGCAAAGTCTCAATATTGCCGGGCAGAGCGGAAAGATGGTAGAGGTACTGACCAATATGGGTAACTTCTTCTCCGCACAGGAGAAGGTACGAAAACAGGTTAAAGGCGCGATGGTCTACCCTACGGTCATCTTTGTCGTCGCCATCGCTATGACCTCCTTTCTGATCGCGTTCGTCGTACCCAAGATCACTGAGATCTTCGAAGATACGGGACAGAAGCTGCCCCCTATCACACAATTCGTGCTGAGCATCAGTGATGTTCTGACCGCCTACTGGCTCCACTTGCTGATCGGCATTATCGCGCTGATTGCGACCTTTAAGCTTGCCTATGCCAAAGTGGATGCGTTTCACCGCACCATCGACGGATGGCTGCTACGTCTGCCCCTGCTGGGATCACTCATCCAAAACCATGAGCTTGGACGCTTCTCCTATATCCTCTCTTTGCTGCTGGGCAGCGGTGTAGCGTATGCACAGGCGGTCAAGCTTGCGACGGCATCTTTTGGAAACTACCGCCTTATCGAACTTTTCGAGAACGCTTCTCAAAAGGTGATGGAAGGGAACAAGCTCTCCAATGCCCTGCAGCTGAGCAAAGGTGTCAAACTCAAACGTAACTTTCTCCAATCACTTGCACTGGGGGAAGAGTCCAGTGAGGTAGGAGAGATCCTGGAGAATATCTCCCGTCTCTATGCCGAGGAGAACGAGGAGAAACTCAAGATGCTGCTCAGCATGCTTGAACCGTTTATGATGCTCTTTATCGGTGCGGTGGTCGGTGTGATCGTCTCTGCAATGCTGCTGCCGATCTTTACCATGACACAAGGATTGAAATAATGGGAAAGAAACAACGCTTCAGAGAGGTAAAGCAAGGAAAGGTACAAACACAACCAAAAGAGGGGAAAAGAAAAACCCCTCTTCCCTACCCTTATGCTTCGGCGAGTGAAAAGGTCAAGGCATTTCTGACGGACAGCTTCATGCTGCTGATGCCCATCATGTATGCGGTCTTCTATCTTGTGATGGGCGGACGCGAGGGATTTGCAGCGCACAAAGCACTGGGGTGGCTCTATATCCTTGTGCCGCTGGTGATCGTGCAGACGATATTCATGGTCAAAACCGGGCAGACACCCGGGTACCGTGCCTACGACCTGGAGGTGATCGACGAGAGTACGGGCAAACGCCCCTCCCTGGGTATCATTCTTTTTCGCAATCTTGCAGCGATCCTTTCGATGGCGACACTCTTTGGATGGATGCTGATGTTCTTCCGCAAAGATCGAAAAAACCTGCATGATCTGCTAAGCAATACCGCCATCGTACGAAAATCATGAACGTTCTGCTGACTCCCTTGGCACTCCTGCTGAGCGCCTTCTATCTCTTCTACTTCGCGCTCATCGGTGTCTATGTGATCTTCATGCCAAAGGTGCTGATCGACCTTGGTTACAGTGCCTCGGAAGTAGGGATCATCTATGCCGCCGCGCCCTTTATGCGCTTTTTGCTTCCGTTTGTCTTCAAGCACTTCATCGCGCTTACCCCACGGGTCTATCTGGGGGCGCTGGTGGTCAGCTTCGGTGCGACGGTGCTTTTCTGGACGACAATCGACAGCTTCGGTGCCTATCTTGCCGCCAACCTTCTCTTTGGTGGTGCGATGGGGATCACCCTGCCCTATGTCGAGACGATCGCACTTGCCGCTCTCTCAAAGAGCCACTACGGCAAAGTACGCCTGTGGGGGTCACTAGGCTTTATGGGGATCGCACTCTGGCTGGGAAGCATACTGACCCAGCCGCAACAGGCACTCTACTATCTCTCGGCAACCACCTTTGCAACGATGATCTTCGGGACACTGCTGCTTCGCTATGACCGCACGGAGCACACCTCTGCCAAGGAGGATGCCGACTTCTCGCTGCGACGCTACTGGGCGTTTTGGGTCTCGGTCTTTCTGATGCAGGTGGGCTTTGGAGGCTTCTACAACTTCTTCACCATCTACGAGACCGCACACGGTATCTCGCTTGAGATGACCAGCTGGATGTGGAGTTTTGGTGTGATCTGCGAGGTCTTCATGCTCTATTTTCAGGGACCGCTGCTTCAGCGCAATCTACTGAGCATTCTCAAGTTCGCCACACTGGTGACTGCCATACGCTGGCTCATGCTCTACCTTTTCCCCGATTCGATCCCGTTGACATTCGCCTCGCAGTCACTCCATGCCGTCAGTTTCGCACTCTACCACACCGCTGCAATCACCTATGTCTTCTCTCTCTACACCCAGAAAAAGCTTGCCCAGCAGTTCTTTCTGGGGATCGCATTCGGTCTGGGAGGATCCGTAGGTGCCGTGCTCTCAGGGCGTATCTACGGGGAGTATCTCTTTTTAGTCGAATCGATCATTACCTTTGTCGCCTTTTTGGTGCTTTGGATACATCAAAGACGCAAGGAGAACATAGCATGAGACATACCATCCCCGCCGTCATCTTTGCCGGAGGGAAAAGCTCCCGCATGGGAAAGGACAAAGCACTGTTGCCCTTTGGAGACTACCCCTCACTGGCAGAGTATCAGTTCCGCAGACTCTCCACGCTCTTTCCTCAGGTCTATCTCAGCGCCAAAAGCGCCAAGTTCGACTTCGATGTACCTCTCATCCAAGACCTTTACCCTGAAAGCTCTCCACTGGTAGGGATCGTTTCTCTTTTTGAAACCCTTAAAAGCGAACAGCTCTTTCTACTTCCCGTCGATGCCCCGTTTGTCGATGAATCGATCATCGATGCCCTTGTAGATGCCGACCGCGGAGAGGATGCCGTCATTGCACGCAGTCCGGGTGGTACCCATCCGCTCTGCGGACTCTACCGCCGCTCGGTGCTGCCTGTAGCACAAGAGAGACTGCGACAAAAGAGACATAAACTCGGTGAACTGCTCGAAGCGGTCAATACCCGCTATGTGGATTTTGAAGGAGAAGAACGGTTTATGAACCTCAACCGTCCCGAAGAGTACGAAAAAGCGAAGCGCATTATTTTTTAAACTGAAGCGGGGTACCGTTCTCCAGCATCTGAATCATCAGTTTTTTGGAGAAATAGAGGAACTTCTCAAAAAGCGTACTGTGGTACTTGTCCTTGTGGTAGATCATCAGGAAATCACGCTTGCACTCGAAGTTCTTCACCGGCACACGAAAGAGCTTGCCTTCACGCATCTCATTTTCCACAGAGATCTTGGAGATACAGGTAAGACACTCTCTGTTCATCAGAATACTCTTGATCGACTCGGTGTGTCCAAGCTCGAAAAAGATATTGAGGTCATCCACCTTATCCTTGATATAGTCCAGAAACACCTCTCTGGTTCCCGAACCCTCTTCTCTGAGTACCCAGCGCTTATCGGCAAGCTCATCGATGTAGCATGACTTGCATAGCTCCTTTTGGGAAGTGACGACGATCAGTTCATCCACACCGATCCGCTCCTTGATGATATCCGATCCCGAGACAAACCCCTCCACAAAACCGATGTCAATCTCACCGTTGGCGATCATCTCGGTAATCTCTTTGGTGTTACCCTCTTTGAGCGTGATCTTGACATCGGGGTAAGAGCTCATATAGCTGCAGATGATCGGCGGTATCAGATAGTCCACGATCGTGGTGCTCGCCCCTACGCGAATCATCCCCTTGTTCTCGGAGTTCTGGAACTCATACTCGATATCGGAGAGCTTCTTGAAGATCGGGTCGATCTCCTTGTGAAACGCACGCCCTACTTCATTGAGTACCAGTTTTTTGTTGATCCTATCAAAGACGGGGCGACCGAGGATATTCTCCAGCTCTTTGATCGACATGGAGATCGCCGACTGGCTCAAGCCCATCTCTTTGGCAACATTGGTCAAATGTCCGGAAGCAACGACATTGAGAAAGATCTCCATCTGTCTAAGTGTTAGTTTCATCTTATGCTCACTTATTAGGTGTTCTATCAAATTTATGAGATCTGACGATTTTATTGATTTTACTATTATATCAAAGATATGTTAGAATTTCAAAAATGTTATCAATTTTTTTGAACTGAAAGGAAAAATCATGCCATTTTCACCTGACAACCGTAAAGGTACCATCAGCGGTATCCTCTTTGTGGCTATCTTCGCCGCCGCTGCAACATACATTGCAGGGCTTGGTCCCGTTAAAGCACTGGGACTTTCCCCTCTGGTCATCGGTATCGTCATGGGTATCTTCTATGCCAATACCC
>CAYPWA010000012.1:0-11507 GCA_964414325.1 uncultured Sulfurovum sp.
GAGCGGGCATCGGAGATCTTCCGTTTTGAGAGCAGTGTGGAGGAGGTCTATCGACTGTTGGAGAAGGATGTGTCGGTCTTCTCCGAGGCGATGAACCAGCTTCGCAGTGATTTTGAGGAGAGTGAGACGCTTGCAGATACACTCGAAGAGGTCGATGTGGAGGAGGTGCTTGAGAGGCTGGGCAAACTGACCGAGCTCAAGCGTCGCTACGGGTCGATCGAAGAGGCACTTGCATACAGGGAGGAGAAAGCCAAGGAGTTGGCAGGCTATACCCATATCGAACGGGATAAAAGTATGCTGGTACAGTTCCTTGAGACGGAGTTTGCCGAACTGCGTATCCTCGCTTCGCGTATCTCCCAAGCCAGAAAGGCTCAAGCCAAGGTCTTGGAGGAATGTATCGCCGACTATCTCTCTGCGTTGAAGCTGCCGCCACTGTATTTTCTCTTTACAGGTACGGATCTGGGTGAAGAGGGGATGGATCGTGTGGATGTGAGACTGGGGGAAAGCCGTATGGAGACCCTCAGCGGCGGAGAGTTCAACCGTGTCAGACTTGCACTGATGGCAGCGACAATGCCTACAGGTACTAAAAGGGAAGGAGTGTTGATCCTCGATGAGATCGATGCCAATGTCAGCGGAGACGAGTCGATCGCGATCGCCGAGATGATCGCCGAACTTGCCAAAGGGTATCAGATCTTCGCGATCTCACACCAGCCGCACCTCAGCGCCAAGGCGACCCAGCATATCGTCGTGGAGAAAAAAGAGGGTGAAAGCACGGTGCGTGTACTGGATGAAGCGGGACGCATCGGTGAGATCGCCCGTATCATCGCAGGAGAGAAACCGACCGATCAGGCGGTGGCGTTCGCCCGTAAATTACGTGCTTAGTTCTCTTTGGGAGGGAACTGTTTCTTGAGCTTCTCGAAATAGGTCTTGAGGTGCTGCTGATATGCCTGTGCGACGGGGAGTTCGGTACCGGTCTTGAGATAGGTATTGTACTCCACAAGCAGATCGGAGACACCACCTGTCCCGATGGTGGTAGATGAACCTTTGATGGAGTGTGTCAGCCGTTCCATTTTGTGAAAGTCGGGGATCTTCATCGCCTCATCGATCAACGGGATCTGATCGCCGATCTGAGGGATCAGTTCCTGTATGAACTCCAGTGCCTCCTCTTCGGAGAGTCCCATCTCGATCAGACGCTTGTAGTTGAAGTCGGGATATTCACCTTTGGGAAGTAGAATATCCTCTTGACTTTTTTGCGCTTCTGGCTGTTTTTGTCTGACATTCGTTTCTGTTGTCGGTTTTGTTTTCTCTGTCCTCTGTAATGCAGATTCAGATTTTTCTTGCGGCCGTGCCTGTGGTTTGCGTGAAGGCTTGGAAACTGTTTCAGGTTGTTCCCGTTTGACCTTTGGTTCTGTTACTGATTTGGCTTTCTTTACGGTCTGTGTGGAAGAAACAGGCCTTTCCTGAGAGCGAATCCTGGGTTTTGGTGAAGGTTTGGAGAGATTTTCCGATGGTGTAGGTGACGGTGTACTGCTAACACTTTTTGTCGGAATCTTCGGTTCACTTTTGAGCTCATAGGATTTGGGTGACTTTACTCCCCGATCGAGATTGGGAGAGGTGTAGAGATCGTTGGTGGGTTTGGGGTGTCGTATCTCCGGTTTTGTGGGAGCAGGTGTGCCGGGAGTCGAGGGGTGACGTTTGGTGACCTTGGGCGTAAGCTTTTTCTCACGTCTTTCTCCCTCTCTTCTTCGCTCTTCCTGATACTTCTTTTCATTACGGCGTTCCATATAGAGTACAACAGCGATGATCACCGCGATTGTGCCTATTACGATCCAGGTAGTCATAAAACTCCTCCCTCCGGTCTTATATGCTATTACTATAGCTTATTCGGGATTAGAAAAAGTTGTCAGAGGTCAAGATGATAGGGCTTTTTGGTATAATTGCTTCCAAAAAGCAGAGGATACAACGAATGATCGTCGATACACACTGTCACCTTGACGACCACCGCTACGATGAAGACCTTGAAGCCGTGATAGCACGTGCATGCAGTGAAGGGGTAGAGAAATTTATCATTCCCGGAGCCGATCCGACAACATTGCCAAGAGCGGTAGAGATCGCAGAGGCGCACGAGGGAGTCTATTTTGCCGTGGGTGTACATCCTTATGATGCGAGAGCCTACGACAGGGCATTCCTGGAGCCTTTTGTGACGCACCCCAAATGTGTTGCGATCGGCGAGTGCGGGCTTGACTACTTTCGCTTGCCCGAAAGCGAAGCGGAGATAGTCGCAGAGAAAACACTGCAGAAAGAGGTTTTCATCGATCAGATCAAGTGGGCAAGATTGCTGAAGAAGCCGCTGATCGTGCATATACGTGAATCGAGTGCGGACTCTCTGGCACTCCTGGAGGAGTATGCGGGAGAGGAGGGAGGTGTATTGCACTGCTACAATGCGGACGAATCCCTTCTCAAGCTCTCCAAGCGAAACTTCTACTACGGTATCGGGGGTGTACTGACTTTCAAGAATGCGCGCAAACTGGTCAATGTCTTTGGGAAGATCCCGCATGAGAGACTGCTTATCGAGACCGATGCACCCTACCTGACCCCCCATCCGCACAGAGGCGAACGCAATGAACCCTCTTATTGCAAGCTGGTAGCAGAGAAGATGTGTGAACTAAGCGGGTTGGAGTGCAGTGAGATGGAGCGTTTGACAAGCGAAAACGCACAGAGGCTCTTTGGGGTCGTATAGATGATACGGACGGTGCTTCTGGCTATACTCGTATGGTTGCCGATCTATGCCCAGCCTTCCACTTTGGCACAGAAGTTCCCAAGTTATCGTTATGTCTTTGACGAGTTCGATGTGGATAACGGCTATATCTACGATCCGTCATTTGCCGCTTTCGTTCACAAATACGGTGTATCTTTGGAGCGATTCTACCACCGTTCCGTACAAAGAGGCGGATGGGTATTGCCTATGCTCAGAGGTGAACTGCTGGAGAGGGGACTCTCCGACCTGCTGGTCTATCTCTCTATGGTAGAGTCCGGGCTTTCGCTCGATGCCGTCTCCTCCAAAAAAGCGGTTGGGTTGTGGCAGTTCATGCCCACGACGGCGCGAGCGTACCATCTGGATGTCTGCTACAGTGTCGATGAACGCTGTGATCCTTTTCTTGCGACCAGAGCGGCGATGTCGCATCTTGAGGCATTGCATGCGAAGTTTGGCAAATGGTATCTGGCGGTCATGGCATACAACTGTGGAGAAGGACGGATGCGCAAGGCGATCAAGGCGGCGGGTACGGATGATATAGAAGTGCTTCTGAACGAACAGACCGCCTACCTTCCCAAAGAGACACGGGAGTATATGCGCAAGATCCTTCTTGTCGCCATGATCGGTGAGAGTGAGACGATAGCGTTCTCTTCGCAGGAGGCTCTGCCTCCTTTTGCCGTATCGAAGGAGGTGCACCCCTCTCAAGAACCGGATAGTCATGAGTCGCGTGATCATCTCCTTGCGCATTATGTCAGAACAGGTGAGACACTTGAACAGATCGCATCGGATTACAACAGTAGTGTAGAGGCGATTAGGAGGGTCAATCGGATTCGAGACGATTATCTGGAGAGTGAGCGTCTGTTGCTTGTCCCTGTGAGTCGTGAGCGTTTTGAGCATGCACTCTCCGGGCAAAGCTGAGATAAAGTCAAAAATAGAGATAATATTCCCTACTTATTCAGTCAAGGTTTTGTATGTCCCAAAGCGTGTTCTCTCTTTTTCTGTCAGTGGCACTGTCCCTTCCTTTGTTGATGCTACCGGGGTGTTCGAGCAAAAATACCCCCAAGTACGGTTCAAGTAAGTTCACCAGCGCGGCACGCCACAAGTCTACGATGCGCTGCTATACGGTACGCGGAAAGACCTACCGTCCGACCTATGTCAAGGTGGGACAGACGATGACAGGGATCTCCAGCTGGTACGGACCGAATTTCCATGGTAAATATACCAGTAACGGGGAGCGTTACAATATGTATGCCAGAACAGCAGCACACAAGACCTGGCCGATGGATACGATGGTCAAAGTGACCAACCTCCAAAACGGTAAAAGTACGATCGTACGGATCAATGACAGAGGGCCGTTCGTGAGGGGCAGGATTATCGACTGCAGCTTCAAAGCGGGCAAAGAGCTGGGACTTGACAGGATGGGGATCGCGAAGGTGAGGATCGAGGTGGTCGGATTTGCAGGTAAGGTAGAGAGTCCGCAAGCAATCGCTGCTGCCAAAGCGACCAAGACCGAGAAGCGTATCAGGCTGACAGGATTCGGTATTCAGGTAGGCGCATTCAGCCGTTACGAGGGTGCAAGAATCACCAAAAAGAAGTATGAGCGTCTTACGCAGGGCAAATACCGTGTCGTGATCAAGAAAGCGAACGATGCAAGTACTCAGGGACGTACACTCTACCGTGTATTCCTGATGGGCTTCTCCAGTGAAGAGGCGGCAAGAGACTATCGTGACAACTGTCTGGGGCTGCAGGGCGCGGCGATCATACGCAAATAAAACAAAGGGGATTGGATGATAGAAAAAAAACGTCAGACGAAAGAGACACAGATCGAGGTCAAGCTCAACCTTTACGGTAAAGGGGAAGCGAAGATCGATACGGGCGTAGGGTTTTTCGACCATATGCTTGAGGCCTTTACCAAGCATGCCCATATCGATCTAGAGGTCAGCTGTAAAGGAGATACGCATATCGATGACCATCATACGGTCGAGGACGTCGGTATCGTGATCGCCCAGGCACTCAGAGAGGCGATCTATCCGGTCAAGCATATAGAGCGCTTTGGTAATGCCACGGTGGTGATGGATGAGGCAAGCATCAGTTGTGATATCGACCTCTCCAACCGCGGTTTTCTGGTCTTTGAACTTCCTATCGGCGGTAAAGTAGGGGCGTTCGATGTAGAGCTGGTGGAGGAGTTTTTCCGTGCTTTCGCGTTCAACCTCCCGCTGACACTGCACCTGATCTACAACCGAGGGAAGAACAAACACCATATCATCGAGGCGGCATTCAAAGCGCTGGCAGTCTCTCTAAGACGTGCCGTAACCGTCAATGAGAATGCCGGGATCCCCAGTACAAAGGGTGTGCTGTGAGCATCAAACTGATCGTACTCGATGTGGATGGTACCATGACCGACAGCCGCATTACTTACAGTGCCGCAGGAGATGAGATCAAGTCTTTCAATGTCAAGGATGGTCTGGCGATCGCGTCGTGGCGAAAACTTGGCAGACAGGTAGCGATCATCACCGGGAGGCGTTCGGATATCGTTGCCAGACGTGCCAAAGAGCTGCGTATCGAGCATTTCTATCAAGGGGTGGAGAACAAAAGAGAGGTACTTGAGAGACTGTTGGAGAAGCTGGATATCCGGATGGAGGAGGTGGCAGCCATCGGTGATGACCTCAATGATCTGCCGATGCTCAAAGCCGCGGGGATCTCCTTCGTTCCCCGTGATGCGAGTGCCTATGTGGACAAGATCGCTGATGTGATCCTGACCAAAAGAGGCGGAGAGGGTGCTGTGCGGGAGATGATCGAGTACCTGATCAAAAAAGAGGGACTTGAAAAGAAGTATCTGGCACTATGGGACTGAAACTTGAACTGCTTTTGGCGGTGTTGATCGTACTGACGTCTGTAGTTACGATGTCGGTGAAATTACGCGAACCTAAAACCGTAGAGAAATCCGTGCAAAAAGAGATCGAGTTTACCAATACGATGTTCAGTGAAGTGACGACCAAAGGGGTGGAGAGTATCGCATTTGCTACATACGGTGTACGAATCAACGCAGAGATGTTCGCAGATAATTTGGTCTATCACAGCAAGACGATCGAGCTGTTACGTGCCCGGAAGGGGAGATACACCTCCGAGAGGATATATCTTGACGGCAATGTCAGCCTTGAGCAGAAAGAGGGCTTTAACTATCGTACGCAACATGCCTATTACGACAAGCCTACCGCGATCCTCTATGCAACCTCGCCGTTTGTCGCAACGAAAGGGAAGAGTGTCATACGTGGTAAGAGAATGGCCTATCGCACACGGAGCAAAGAGATTTTTGCCACAAAGGTCAATGCCGTCGTCTATACGGCTGAAAAATGATATAATAAGATTTTTTAAAGGATCATAGGTGAAGTACGTTTTTCTGATACTACTTTCTGTTGCCGCTTTGTGGGCTGAGAAGGTTCAGATCACTTCGGACAATATGAAGGCAATGGAGCTCAAAAAGGAGATCCACTTCATGGGGAATGCCAAAGTGATTCAACTGGACAACTGGATACACGGAGATGAGATCATTGTCTATTTCGATGAGAATAATCAGACCAAGAAGTATGAAGCGATCGGGAATGTCACCTTCGAGATCAAGCAGAAAGATGCCCGCTATAAGGGAAGTGCCGAAAAGGTGATCTACCATCCTCAGAAGTCTGAATATCTGCTGAAGGGTAAAGCGGTGATCGATGATCTGACCAACAAACGGCATGTCAACGGAGATGAGATCGTGCTTGATATGAAAACAGGCAATGCAGAGGTAACGGGTAAGGGGAACAAGCCTGTGAAGTTTATTTTTGATATGGAGAAGCAAAAAGGTGAGTAGTCCACGTATTGTAGAAGCGACGTTTATCAAATCCGCCCAGAGTATCGCAGATTCGCTGCCTGAAGATATGAGTGAGGTGGTGTTTCTGGGGCGCTCCAACGTCGGTAAGAGCTCGACACTCAACGGGCTGACGCAGCGCAAGAGTCTTGCCAAAAGCTCCGCTACACCGGGAAAGACACAGCTGATCAACTTCTTTGAGACACGTTATCTCTACAATGATGAGAGCTATCCTGTTCGTTTTGTCGATCTGCCCGGTTTTGGCTACGCCAAGGTCTCCAAATCCCTCAAAGAGGTGTGGCAGAAGAATCTGGTGGAGTTCATCGAGCATCGTACTTCCATCCGGCTCTTTATCCACCTGCGAGATGCCAGGCATCCGCATGCAAAGATCGATGATGATGTGGAGGCATATATCTCGGAGTTTATCCGTCCCGATCAGCGTTACTTGACGGTTTTTACCAAGATGGATAAGCTCAATCAGAAAGAGCGCAACAAACTCAAGCGTGAATTCCCCGGCTCGATCTCGATCTCCAATTTCAAGAAGAGCGGACACGAAAGGGTACACCGTGAGATATTGCAGACGATCTTCGGCGTCGGGATGGAGACGCAGCAGCCGGAAGGAGAGAAGCAGTGATCGAACTGGTCAAGGCGACACTGGACGATATCCCCCAAATGCAATCACTTGTGGCGGAGAAGGTGAAGGATGGGACAATCCTTGAACGTAGTGAGGATGAGATGGCGACCAACATCCGCTCCTATGTACTTGCAAAGGAAGGAGAAAAACTTGTAGGCTATACGGCACTGCATATACACTCGCCCCGACTGGCGGAGATCCGAAGCCTGATCGTCGATGAGGCGTACAGAGGGCAGCATATAGGCAGACGGATGGTCGAGTTTACACTGGCGGAAGCCAAAGCCCTTGGTGTGGGGGAGGATGTACTGGTACTGACCTATCTGCCCGAATTCTTTTTGAAACTCGGTTTCAAAGAGATCAGCAAAGAGATCATCCCTGAGCACAAAATCTGGGCAGATTGCATCAAGTGCATCCACTTTCCAGTATGTAACGAAGTGGCACTGGTTTATAAGGTCTAACGTGTGCAGATGAACCGTTTCACCACTTTGCTTCAACGACTATTGCTCTGGATACTGGTCGCACTCTTCGTGCTTTTCTACCCGATGCTGATCTCCATCTATGTCTTTCTACCACTTTTTATCGGAGTGATGGGGTATATCATGATCCTGGGGATCGACAGAGGGAAGATATCCTATATCCTCGTCTCTCTACTCTATCTGGTCAATATGGATATCAATCTCTCTTTGCCGTTTTTGCTGGTATCGATCGCGATTCTGGTGGTCTATCTGTTTATCTACCCCCACCTGAATCATTTCCGAACATGTAAGGTGTGTACGCCTCTGCTGACTGTACTGATGATCGATCTGGTCTACCTTGGATCGTTGCTGGCGTATGATTTTGTCTTTCAGACCGAGAACGTGATCTTGGATGATATCCTGCTTTACCCTCTGATCGTTGATCTGCTTGTGGCGGTGATGCTGTGAGATACTATATTACGATCTTTATCTTTGTCGCTATCTGGACGATTATGATCGTGCGTTTGTATCATGTGAGTATCAAATCCAACTACTATTATGAGAAGCTTGCCAAAGAGAATATCGAACGCAAAGAGTATATCAAGCCCGTACGCGGTGAGATTACCGATGTAAATGGAAATCTGCTCGCGATGAATCAGATCGGTTTTTCTATCTCGGTCAAACCCCATCTCAAAGCGGGAGGTGATCGTCTCAAAGAGATCGGAGAACTCCTCTCCGATACCTTTCCCGATCTCAATACCACCGTACTCTACAAGGTCTATAAAAAGCAGAACTCTCCATATAACCACAAGTTTATCAAGGTGGTCGATTTTATCCCCTATGCGGATATGATGGGAGCCTATGCCAGACTCAGTCTCGATCCGGACATTCGGATCGAAGCAGAGACCAAACGCTACTACCCCTACGGCAAGTATGTCGCACATATTATCGGATATACTGGACGATCCAACCAGAAAGAGAACAAGGCAGACAAGGTCGTCGATGTAGTCGGAAAAGTGGGGAAGAGCGGTTTGGAGCGCTACTACAACGAGGTACTTCAGGGGGAGCTTGGCTATGTGATCAACAAGGTCACCGCAACCAACAAGGCGATCAAGGTACTCAAAAGGGTACCGCCCAAGGACAATAAAAACCTTACGCTCAATATCGATATCGGTCTGCAGGAGATGATCTACAAAGCGTTTGAGGCGATGAAGGAGACCGGTGTGGCGATCGTGATGGATGTCTCGGGTAGGGTGATCGCCGCAGTCAGCTATCCTGCCTATGATCCCAATCTTTTTGTGGGAGGGATCAGTACGAAGGACTGGCGCGCACTGCAGGAGGATCTGGCACACCCGTTTACCAACAAAATCACGCACGGCACCTACCCTCCCGGTTCATCCATCAAAATGGGCATGGCTCTGGCATTTGATAAGGCGATCCCGGGGATACTGGGAACACCGGAATACTGTAAGGGGTATATGACAATTGGCAAAAGTACCCACAAGTTCAGATGCTGGAAACACTACGGACACGGTACGGTATCGCTTCGTAAAGCGATCCGTGAGAGTTGTGATGTCTATTTTTACAACAAAAGCCTGAAGGTCGGTATCGATGCGATGGCAAAATATCTGCGTTCATTCGGTCTGGGGGTTAAAACGGGTGTGGATCTTCCAAGGGAGTTTAATGGTGTTATCCCTGACAAGGCTTGGAAGATGCGACGCTACAAACAGCCGTGGTATAAAGGTGAAACAGTCATCGCCGCGATCGGGCAGGGATATGACTCGGTCACTCCTTTGCAGGTGGCACGCTATACGGCACTGGTCGCTACAGGCAGACTGGTTACACCGAGGATCGCCAAAAGTATAGACGGCAACCTGACCAAACCGGAGGTCAAGCATATCCGTTTCAATCCTCTCTCTATCACTGAGATCAGAAAAGGGATGTATGATGTCTGTAATGCAAAGAAAGGGACTGCCTATCGAACGATGCACAATCTTCCGATCGTTGTAGCCGGGAAAACGGGAACCTCACAGGTCACCTCTATTTCCCAGTCGACCATCAAGCGTCTCAAAGAGTCCGAACTTGCCTACTTCCACCGTTCTCATGCCTGGATCACGACCTATGCACCCTACAATGATCCGCAATATGTCGTGACAGTACTGGTGGAGCATGGAGGGCACGGTGGAAGTACCTCCGGGCCGATGGCGGCAAAGATATACAAATGGCTCTACAGTCACGACTACTTTAAAAAGAAGCCGACGGACAAAGAGCGTGAAGTACTGATGGAGACACTCGATACCCCAAGCACGCCTGTGAATCATACACAGATCAAGCAGAAACTTCGCAAAGAGATCAAAAAAAAGATCAGAGAGTCCCAAACCCTTGATCTCTTCTAACGAGCATATTTAGATACTTTGGATCGTATGCTCAAGAAAGAGTCCCAGAATGATCACCAGACTGATACCGGCAGATTTGGTATAGAGTTTGTTGGCGGTCAAAAAGACAAGCAGCAGGGTTGCTACACCCATCGTCGCGATGTCGAAAACATAATGGAGTGATTCTATCGGCATGGGTTTGACCAGTGCGGCGGAGCCCAGTACGACGGTGGTGTTCGCCATGTTCGACCCGATGATATTCCCTATTGCCATATCTACCTTTCCTTTGATCGCTGCTGAGATACTGACAACAAGTTCCGGAAGTGACGTTCCCAGTGAGATCAGTATAATACCGATAATCCATTCGGAGATACCGAAACTCTTGGCGATATCCGAAGCACTCTCAACGGTAAAGTGCGCACCAACGATCACCAGCACAAAACCTATGAAGAGCATTGGTACGGTCGTCTTCCAACTGAAGGGTTCCTTGGCGATCTCATCCAGATCCTCTTCGGGCATATTTTTGGCATCCTGAAGCAAAAAGAGCAGATACGAGCCCATGAGCAACAGCAGCAGTGCCGCATCGAAGCGAGAGATCATGTTGTCCATGATCATCAGCACAAAGACAAAGACCGGCATCAGCGCCCAAGTACTGTCTTTGGCAAAGAAGTCTCTGTCGGGCGCGATATTTCTTGCAATGAGAAAGACAGAGGCAAGGACAAGGGTGATATTGAGGATATTGCTTCCGATCACATTGGAGATGGCAATATCGGGTTTGTTTCCTGCACTTGCCGCAATGGATGCCGCCATCTCCGGCAAAGAGGTTCCCAAGGCAATGAGTGTCGCACCGATAATGAACTCGGGGATATTAAAACGCAGTGCGATCTTTTCACTCTGGTGAATCAGCACATCTGCACCCCAGATCAATACACCCATGGCGATGACAAAGATGACAAAGCTCATTTCTCCTCCTCATTACGTACGATCAGGCTTTTAGGAAGTTTCCATGCATCGATGATCACCTCTTCTTTACGGCGCATCTGCCCCTCATCGATCTCATGATCAAAGCCCAGAAGGTGAAGCAGCCCATGGATAAAGAGCAGTGTCAGCTCCTCTTGCTTGCTGTGCCCCAGTTCCGCGGCTTTCTCTTCGACAAACTCTTTGGAGATGACGATGACACCAAGTGGTGTATGAGGGATGGTGTCTCCCATAGGAAAGCTGAGTACATCCGTCGCACTCTCTTTACCACGATGTTTGGCATTAAGGGCTTTGATCCCTTCATTGTCGGTGATGATCAGTTCGATCTGGCGCTGTGTCAGATCCTCTGCGATCTTTTCGAGCAGATCGGTATCTACCAGTAGGTCGGTTTCATTTACTAAATCTATTAACATGGTGCCATTTTACCCAAATCTTGGTAAAATGCACCAAACCCAAAATCCCT
>CAYPWA010000013.1:0-11487 GCA_964414325.1 uncultured Sulfurovum sp.
CCAAAGAACTGCTCAAGAAGGCGGAGTCCTCCAATACGGTGATCGCAGCAGCGGTCAGCAAAGTAGAGCAGATCGGAAAGTCTCTCTAAATTGACTTCTCTTCTCAGTTATTTCACCGGTAGCAGTGCGATCACGATCTTCGTACTGCTACTGCTTTCTATCTACTTCATTGCGACATTCTGGATCTTCCTGGATCGCTACTATATACTCAATGCACGGATCTCCTCAGAAGCACGTTCTCTCAAGTCACTCTATACAGGTCAGTCAAAATCAGTGGCAAGCAACTCACTTATTTTTACTTATCTCTCCAGAGTTGATCGCCCCAACAAAGCGATCCTTGAGGCCGCCGCATCGGATGCCATCAGAGTCTCTACAAAGGGACTTACCTGGCTTTCAATCATCGCATCAACCTCACCCTTTATCGGACTGTTTGGTACAGTTATCGGGATACTTGAGACCTTCTCGCAGCTGGGTTCCCAGTCCTCCGCATCACTTGCCGTGGTTGCACCCGCTATCTCCGAAGCGTTGATCGCTACGGCAGCAGGTATTGCCGTGGCGATCTTCGCCTACACGTTCCACCTGATCCTCAAACGCAAGGCATATGAGCTCTCATCGCTTCTGACATCTCAGTCCGAAGTGATCCTCTCTCAGGTACAAGAGGCATAAACGATGTTCTCCTGGGATGACAATCCGGATCTGAACATCACACCGCTTGTCGACGTGATGCTGGTGCTGATGGCGATCTTGATGATCACCGCACCGACGATCAACTTTCAGGAACAGATCGATCTTCCACAGGGTTCCAAAACCATCAAGGTCACCAAGCCGAAGACATTGACCATACGCATGGACAAGGATCAAAAGATCTACTTGGGCAACGATACTTTCACGCTGGCGACCTTCGCCGACGACTTTGTCAACAAAACCGCTACAAGTGACAAGCGTGCAGAGGTCTATATCCGTGCGGATGAACGATTGCGCTATAAAGATGTGATGTACCTGCTCAAGAGCGTCAAAGCGGCAGGTTTCGAGAAGGTCTCTCTTATTACGTTATGAGATCGTTGCTGCTGAGATATCTGTGGGGAGTTGTGTCAGTAGGGATTTACCTGCTTCTCTTGGGATTACTGCTTTTCTACTTCAACCATCGTCAACAGCATGATAAACGACACTATGTCAAAAAGGATGAGCATCGTATTCAGGTAGGACTTTCCGCGCCTGCAAAAAAAGAGATTTCTCCAAAGCATGTTCCCTCCGCTGTCACACCCAAGCAGACCAAGCCATCCAAGAGAATATCAACACCCAAGAGTAGTCGTAAAAAAGTGATCAAAGAGAAGGTTGTCAAGAAAGCGGTCAAGGAAAAAACCTCCAAACCAAAGCCGAAAAAGAAAGCCAAAGATCTTTTCAAACATGTGCGAACCGAAAAAAAGCCGCTTATCAAAGTGACGGACAAGCCTATTAAGCATAGACCGAAAAAGCAACTCTTTAAGATGACAGAGAAACCGAGTGCCAGCGACCGTATCAAAGAGTCTTTAAAGCAGCAGAAGAATAGAGACAGTGGTATCGAGGATAGCTATCTGGCGCATGTGCAGGAGATGCTGGAGGGGTGGCCTGCCCAGAGTGATTTCGCTGGTGAGAAGGTGAAGGTACATCTCAAGATCGATCCGACAGGGCACTTCGAGTTTATCATCAAGCGTAAATCACGTAATCCGGCATTTAACCAAGCGCTCACAGAGTACCTTGAACAGCTTCAGGAGTTTGGCTTCGGTCCGCACAAGGGGAGTCGTACCTATCTGTTCGAAGCGGAGTTCATCGCAAAAGAGTAGTGAAATGAACCTGTGCATAAGCACAGGAGGTGAGAGGGAAGGCACTCAGGCTTACTCCGCCTCGATCGTTCTGTCATAGAGTTCTTGTACAGGTCTTTCGTTGTCCACATAGTACTTTCTGAACGCTTCGATCTGTTCTTTGGAGGCTTCCGCAGGCTGCTTGAGCAGATACCACTGGACATTCTCGGAACATGGAGGTGTCGTTAGAGAACCGATGTAGTGGTAATAGTGCTGTGTGTCTTTGGGTAGGATGTCCTGAGGATCGACACGGATCTCCTTGCCGATACCGGAGAGGATATTGTCAAGCATTGGGTTGTTCTTACCCTCTTTGAAGAAGATAGCGATAACTGCAAGCTGCTTGGTTTTTGGATTTTGATGTACCAGGTGTGCGACCATATCATAGCGCTTTCCGTTAATGGTGTGTTCGCTTTTCCCATGAAAATGGAACTGAACCAGTTTGAAGGTCTCACCATTAAGTTCGATAGTACCTCCATTTTTCGGTGTGACTTTGATAGAGTGTCCATTGTCGATCACTTTTGCAATCGTATGGATGTCCTCATGAAGCTTCAGTTTGTAGGTGGGTTTGAGTTCTACCGTCTTTCCCGGGACAATATTGATGGGGGACTGTGCATGCCCTTTGGCACAGGTTTTACTGAATTCCCCCCAGTGTGTGGGACCGTTCTGTCCGTAATCCCAGTGCTTTTTCCCCTCTTCGTGGGATTGTGCATAAGTTGCAGTGCCAAGCAGTGTGAGTGTAGAGAGTGCTAAGAGTGTTCTTTTCATCTTCTTCCTTTTTGTAAATCTATGTACTCTATATTGTAGGTTATGATTGATATATGAGATATTAAAATCATTTTTTTGTTCAAATTTTTGTACAAATCTTTAACTATTTAAAAAAAAGATTTCATTAGATCAAAAAATCTGATTATTATATTCAGTTAATAAAACATAGCAGACATGTAACCAACGACAGAATGGGTATCGTTTGTAACCATTGCCGAGGTTGTATAGTCAAGGAGTTTAGAGGAGAGATGTAAACTCTTGGCAGCCTTGACCATTGCTTTGATCCCAATAAGACCACAGGCTTCACAATATTGAAGCAATGAGGGATCAAGATCCTGTACCCCAAGTAGACAGTATCTATCGCGTTTTTTTGCTTGTTCAAGCGAATAAAAATGACTCAAGTCGGAACTGATAACAACTGCATTGCTCGGATTGCGCAAGAGGGATTGTACGATAGAAAGGAGTATTTCATCTTTGATGTCTCCATAGATCAATTCAATCAACTTGGTCTTTGGAAAGTAATATCGGATAAATGGCATCTGTACTTCGGTGGAGTGCTCTTTGTGGTGAGCCTGAGGAACGAATCCAATATTGAACTGTTGGGACAGGGCGAAGAGGTAGGGAGTGTCGATCTGGAGGTCTCCACAGGGGGTTTGGTATGTTTCGAAGAAGCTTCCGGATATGCCTTTGAAGTAGTATCGATGGCTCGGACCGATGACGATGATACGTTTAGGGGTACGGTGTGCCAGAAATCGGTAGGCCATGTTGGCGGTGAAGCCACTATAGATAAAGCCTGCGTGCGGAACGATCACCGCTTTGGGAGCGATTGACTGCGTCGTTACGGGTATCTTGATGTGATTGAATCTTTGGTTGAAATCAAAGATAAATGCCTTGATCTTTCGACAACTGTCAGGATAAAATGTGCCTGAAACAGCCATTTTTCGCTTGTGTTCCACCTCTTTTTTCCTATATGAATACTTATTTTGTTACTATCTAATGGTTCCATTATACTTTTTTTTGGTTCAAAAACAATGATAAGGTGCTTATGTTTATTTGATGAGCAAGAGAAGAACAATCATTTTTTCTTAATATATATCTTTTTTCCATCTATTGTTTATATAAAAACAATATTTTTTAGTACTTATGCGTTAGCATCATATAAATTGATTTAACTAAGGGGAGAAAGCAATGAAACGATGGTTCTATGGTGCCATTGCATGCATGTCACTGATACAGGCAGTGGATACGTTCGATGAGATGTTCGCAGAGGGAAAAGTATATGGTAATATCAAATATTACTATATACAGACGGATAAGCAGAATGGTACGCCCTATAAAGACAGTTCGGCGAATGCCAATGCGATAGGCGGTCAATTTGGTTATGAGACTGCATCGTTCTACGGTTTTCGTGCTAAAACAACCTTTATGACTACCAATGGGATTTCGCTAGATGATCCGGTCGATGCTTCAATCATTGGACGGGATAACGGAGTGAGACTAGAAAGTAATCCAAGTGGATCAGCGGCACAGAGGTCTTTTGCAGTATTAGGTGAAGCGTTACTTCGGTATGATCATGGTGGATTTTATGCCAATTATGGTCGTCAGGTTATCAAGACACCTTTAATCCATGCAAAAGTTGTACGGATGCTTCCTTCTGCCGTACAGGGAGGATCGATCGGGTATCATGATGATGCGACGGGGGTGATGTTCGATGCCTCTTATTTAACACACTTCAAGCAGCGGACATCCGACAAGTTTATCAATATCGTTGTACATGCACTCGGAAATAAGACACGAGAGATCACAGGAGATGACAAAAGTGATCTGATCTATCTCCATGCAGGTTGGCAAAATGAGAATATAAAAGTATCGGTCTATGACTACTATGTGCCCGATTTTCTCAACTCGATCTATCTGAACGGTAAATACAAAGGGGCACTGACCGGCTCGACTTATCTGTTAGGGATAGAGGGGATATTGCAGAAGAGTACCGGCAATGCCAATTACAACCTTGCCAAAACGGGATCGTTGACGGGAGGCAAGAAGATCTATGTGCAGGCACTCTCATTGAAAGGAGTGCTTAACTACCATGAGAGCCATTTTCTTGCCGCCTACTCCTATATTTCCGATAACAGTGGGAAGCATGACAGTCTAGTCCTCCCTTGGGACGGTACACCACTTTATACGAATATGATCACCTCAAATGATCTTTTCAGTTCCAATTACGGTCAGGGTTTGAAAGCAGACAGCGTCTATATTGGTGGAACGAGTGCTGTCAAAATCGCCTATACACAGACCTATAATTTTACAGGATATAAGGGCTTCAAGACTGTGGTTTCCTATATGTTTGCGGATAACGACAAGTTCATCAAAGGGAAACAGCAGGATCTTAATATTGTATTTGGATATACCCATGATAAACACTTTTCTATAGCACTTAAAGGGATATTTGTTAAAAATAATACAGGGGCATCCGCTGACGGTACCATCACACAGTTGGATGATTTCCAGCAGTATCGAATTATTGCGGATTATCGTTTTTAGACCAGGGTAGTTTGTGTATTCCCTAGAAAAGTGATTATCATATTTGTTGGAAGAGTCTGTTAGATGGAAAAGGGTATGATTAATAAAGAAGTAATGATTCTATTGTAACATATTTGTTCATAAAATAGTTTCATATTTATTAATGCGTATTTCAACTCTGCCTTGATACAATGCATAGTAAAAATGTCATTGATAGATTCTATACCCAGCCAAAGGATGCCGTTTGCGATATCTTCTTTTTTTTCTTATAACATTGAACCTTTTTGCTGTGGATGCCACATTGACCATCGAGAAGGATGTGGAGCAGCGTGCCCGTATCGGACTGGAGGACAGTTCGGCAATCCCAAGTGAGAAGCTCTTCCGTTTATTACTCTCCGATCTCAAAATCTCCGGGCATTTTCTCGTAGATGAGACACGGTATGAAGGGAGTTTTGAAGGGGCGCTACTTGATCCGGCACTCAAAGCGCAGGAGTATGTGCTCAAGTATACAATGAGTCAAGGTAGAGGAACGAAGCTTTCTGTCAAACTGATCAGAGCCTCTGACGGTACACAGCTATTCAAAAAGAGCTATGCGATCGCGTCGACAGCCAAAATGCCGTTTTTAGTGCACAAGGCAGTCTATGATATCAACAAGGCATTGAAGTATCCCGATATCGGATGGATCAACCGTTATGTGGTTTTTTCCCGTTATACGACACCGCGACATAGTGAGATCGTGCTGGCGGATTATACTTTCACCTATCAAAAAGCAATTATACGAGGAGGTCTCAACCTCTTTCCCAAATGGGCAGATGCACGGCAGAGAAGCTTCTACTATACTTCCTATCGGGGATTGATGCCCACGCTCTATCGTCTCAATATCTATACCGGTGCGAAATCCAAGATTGCTTCTTCGGAAGGGATGATGGTTTGTTCGGATGTCAGTCGTGACGGTAAAAAACTGTTGTTAACGATGGCACCCACAGGACAGCCGGATATCTATGAACTGGATCTGACAACCAGCACGAAGAGCCGTGTAACACGCTTCAACGGGATTGATGTCAATGGAAAATATGTGGATGATGAGAGCCGTATGGTTTTTGTTTCCAATCGCCTGGGATATGCCAATATCTTCAAAAAGGATATTCATGGCTCTGCCGTCTCTCAGGTTGTCTACCATGGACGAAATAACAATGCAGTGGATGCCTACGGCAGCAAGATCGTCTATGCCAGTCGTGAGAGCAGTAGTGCGTTTGGGAACAATACGTTCAATCTCTATCTGACATCAACGGATGATACCTCTACCCGACCGTTGACAACGACCGGGAGCAACCAGTTTCCACGCTTCTCTTCGGATGGAACAGTTGTGCTCTATATCAAACAGTCTGACAGTGGTTCGTCGATAGGATATATCAATCTGCAGAGTAAACAGAGTATCCTCTTCCCATTGGGAACAAGCAAGATACAGGCGATAGACTGGTAAATATCACATAAGGAAGATTATATGATCAATCGAACATTTTTGGGCATGGCGACACTCTCTCTACTGCTTCTAAGCGGCTGTGGACAGCCGGTACCCGGTATGGGTAGCGGAAGCGGCAATGTCTATGATACCGATACGGTGAGTATCGATGAGAGCGGATCGGGTAGTTCGGCGTACAATAGCAGCAGTGACGGTTTTCAGAGTCTCTACTTCGATTTTGACTCATACACGATTACCGGGGGGATGGAGTCTACGATCGCCAAGGATGCAGCCGTTGCACAGAGATCGGGGACACGCAAGATCAGGATAGAAGGGAACTGTGACGAATTTGGAACGGATGAGTACAACTATGCACTGGGACTCAAACGTGCCAAAGCGGTGAAGGATGCACTGCGTATGCAGGGGGTACCCGCATCACGTATGGTGATGATAAGTTACGGAGAGAGCAATCCCGCTTGCAGCGCGGCAACTGATGCGTGTTATGCGCAGAACAGACGTGTAGATCTTCGTCTGGCGAAGTAGGGTAGTGATGCTGGTAAGAGCTTTTATCTTTGCTGTGATCGTGACATCGACAGCGTTTTCATTCGGTGATGCATTGGCAAAACAGAACCGCCAGCAGATCATCCGTATGCAGCAGATGATCGAAGAACAGAATGAACGTATAGACGGATTGACCTCTTTGATCGAAGGGTTAAACGCTTCACTGGCAGAGCTGAAGATGGCACAGAAGCATCGTACCGGATCGGCGGATCACAATCGTACGGTACAGCTTATCCAAGAGCTGGGAAAGATGATCGATGAGATCAACCGGAACTATGTCAGCAGAGATGAACTGAAAGGTATCTTGCAGACTGCGATTCCATCCAAAAAAGACACCAAAGCGCAGCACGGGTCTTCCGGAAAACTCAACACACTTCCACCTGCCAAGCTCTACAGCGAAGGGGTACGCGCCTTTGTCAAAAAGCGTTACGATGAAGCCCAAAAGCGTTTTTTGCTCACTGCCCAAAAAGGCTATAAACCGGCAGCATCCAACTACTATTTGGGTGAGATCGCCTACTATACCAAGCAGTATGAGGATGCGATCTTTTACTACAAAAAAAGTGCAGGGCTGTATGATCAGGCAAGCTATATGGATGTATTGCTGTTACACACTGCTATTTCACTGGACAAGACCGGACAAAAAGACCAGGCACGGGTATTCTACGAGAATGTGATCGAGAACTATCCCGGTAGAAAGGCGGCATCGATCGCAAGGAAGAGACTCAAGGGGGTATAGATGTTGCGTATGTTGGGCAGGTGTCTGCCGGTGGTGTTGTTCCCTCTTTCACTTCTATCAGAGGTAGTGTATGACCCTTATGCCCCTCCCGTACCGTTAAAGGATGAGCTGATTCCCCTCTCCAAGACAGTATTTCAGCTTGTGCACCTTGCCTCAGGGAAGGAGCGGATCATTGATTTGACGGGAAAGGATTTTATCCTTGTTTCGGTCAGAGAAGAGGGGAGTGACGGCAGATTTTATGCTGTCGATCGTGACGGGACGGTCTGGTGGAGCGGTCCCGTCACTTCGGGTGCCCCACAGTTTCGCAGTCCCTCTGGTGTCTTTCATATTATCCAGAAGAAACGTTACCATATGTCGACCGTGTATCCGGAGGAGAGCGGGATCAACAATATGGACTATATGATGAAGTTCACGAAGTTCGGTCATGCCCTGCATAAAGGAAGTGTTGATTGGATGTCACACGGATGTATTCATATCGACCCCAAGGACGTACCTGTGATCTACCGATGGTCACGTTATGGTATGCCAATCGTGATCACTCGTCATACCTATATGCCTTTTGCCCGACAGGATTTACGCAGGATCTATACCGATCAGAAGAGAGAGTGATCAATGTGAGAGCGTGAGTGCTTTCTGATATGCATTCCCTATTGCTTTCATGCAGGCTGCTCTGACTCTCCCTTCCTCAAGTGCCTGGTAACCTGCTGTAGTTGTACCGCCGGGGCTGATGACACCGTCTTTGAGTAGAGCGGGGTGCATCTCCTGTATTAGCACACCGAATCCGCCGAAGAGTCCTCTCATCACCTTCATGGCATCGTCTCTTTTGAGCCCCTGATTGACCGCACCGTCAGCCAGTGCCTCGGCGATGAGTGCAAGATAAGCAGGACCTGATCCCGCCAGTGCCGTAGCGATATCAAGTTCCTTTTCGCTCTCCAGCCAGAGTACTTCACCCGCCCCGCGCATCAGTACTTCGGCTTCTTCTCTATGGTCGGCATCACCGGTGAGCGTGGTCATGGATGCACCCACACTTGCAGCGAGATTGGGCATGGCGCGTACAACAGCTTTGGCTTTGATCTTTTTTTTCAGTTTCTCGACAGGTACACCGGCAAGTACGGAGAGGAGCAGTTTGGCTTTGCCTTTGAGTATTTTGGCGACACTTTCGAGATTGCCGGGTTTGACACACAGCAGAACGGTCTTGTCGGTGATGTCAAACTCTTCCAGCAGAAACTTCCCGATCTTTTTCCCCAGTGCGGACTCGAAGGCTTCGAGTCTCTCCATATTCCGTCCGACCACTTCGATGTGGTATTTCTCCTTGAGCCCCTGCGCGATGCTCAGTGCCATTGTGCCGTTTCCGATGAAAGTGATGGTCTGCATAGTTGCCCCGTTTGGTAAAAATAGTGGGTAGATTATAGCATAGATTATCTGCTATAATACCGCTACATTATTTACAGAGGAACAAGTATCATGGAAAAATTTCTCGAAGAAGCGAAAGCATCAAGCCGTGTACTCGCACAGCTTAGCGGTGCACAGAAAAACCGTATATTGCGACAGATGGCACAGGCGCTGCGTGACAATACCCAAGCCATAGTCGAAGCCAATGAGCTTGATATAGCAGAGGCGGAGGTAAACAATCTCTCTTCTGCGCTCAAGGACAGACTGCTGCTTGATGCCAAGCGTATCGAAGCGATGGCGACCGCGGTGGAGGAGATTGCTGCTCTCAAAGATCCCGTCGGACGTGTGCTGGAGGGATGGGTGACCGAAGACGGGCTCAAGATCGAGAAGGTCTCCATCCCTATCGGGGTGATCGGGATCATCTACGAGTCACGCCCCAATGTCACCTCCGATACCGCGGCACTGAGTTTCAAAAGTGCCAATGTCTGTGTGCTCAAAGGGGGCAAAGAGGCACAGCACTCCAACGAAGCGATCGCCAAGGTGCTTCGTGATGTGCTCAAGCAAAACGACCTGCCCGAAGCGCTGATTTCCCTGCTGCCTGATGCAAGCAGAGAGGGGGTTGCCAAATTGATCAAGATGGATAAATATGTCGACCTGATCGTTCCCAGAGGCGGTGAAGCATTGATCCGCTATGTGAGCGAGAATGCGACTGTACCGGTGGTCAAGCATGACAAAGGGCAGTGTCACACCTACATCGATGAGGATGCCGATATACAGAAGGCTGTCGCCATCGCGCTCAATGCAAAGGTACAACGTCCCGGTGTCTGTAATGCGATGGAGACCCTCCTGGTGGATCAAGCCATCGCTGATGAAGTGCTCCCCCAACTCAAAGAGGCATTCGATGCGGTACACACACAGCTCAAGGGGTGTGAAGCGACACGAATGATCATCGAAGCGGAGGAAGCGAGTGAGGAGGACTTCGATACGGAGTATCTTGCCAATATCCTCAATATCCGTGTCGTAGAGGGAGTAGAGGGTGCGATCGACCATATCATCCGTTTTGGGTCGGGACACTCCGAAGCGATTATCACGGAGAATATTACCACGGCGGAGAAGTTCCTAAACAGCATCGATGCCGCAGCGGTCTATGTGAACGCCTCGACTCGTTTTACTGACGGCGGTGCGTTCGGTTTTGGTGCAGAGGTTGGCATCAGTACCAACAAACTCCACGCCAGAGGTCCTATGGGCATCGAAGGGCTGACAACCTACAAGTTCAAGATTTACGGAAGCGGACAGATCCGGCAGTAGCATCAACATCTATCGAATCTCTATGCAAAAAAACCAAAAAGCCCTTATCCGTCACCAAAGCATCTATGAGCGCCTCAAGCGGGGTGAGAAGGTCAATGTCAAAGAACTTGCAGAGGAGTTTGGTGTAGGGGAACGAACCATCCAGAAGGATCTCAATGAACGGCTGCCGACGCTATACGATATCGAGTATCTTGGAGATGGAAACTACCGGCTGAAAGATGCTTTCCGTTTCATGGGGACGGGGGATGATGAGGATGCCAAGATCGCAGTCTCGCTGATGAAGTCGCTGCAGCACAGTGCTGTTCCCCAGATGGATGACTACATTGAAGCGGCACTTCCTGTTTCAGGGCGCTATAGTGACATCTTTGTCTTTGGAATGCACTTTGAGAAGCTTGAAGATATCGATATCTTCAAACAACTTATCAAGACGATACAGTGGCGTGTGGGTGTAGCGTTCACTTACACCAAAGCCGATGGTAGCAGTAAACGGGTTCTTGTCGATCCCTACCGGCTGGCAAACTTCCAAAACTACTGGTATCTTATCGCCTATGACCCTGATGCAGAGATCCTCAAGACCTACTATCTCAAAAATATCTCCGATCTTGAGATGCTCTATGAGAACTTCACGGGCAATCCGCAAATCGAGGCTGATATCGAAAAGCTCTGTGCTTCGATGGATTCGGTTTGGTGGAAGGGGGAGCGTAAAAGTGTACTGCTTGAAGTCAGCGGCATTGCCATGTACTACCTCAAACGGGAGATCCCCGCCCATATGGAGCTCGTCGAGGAGACGGAAGAGTATTACAACGTCCGTTTTTTCTACCACCACGAGATCGAGCTCTTTGCTTATGTCAAAAGCTGGATCCCAAACATACGCATACTTGATGATGTGTTGATGGAAA
>CAYPWA010000014.1:0-11330 GCA_964414325.1 uncultured Sulfurovum sp.
ACTGTGCACTCAGCTCACTTCGTTTTTCAAGTCTATTGGCGATGCCGCACTTTTCTTCAAGCAGGATCGGGTCGGTAAACCCAATACCTGTGATCCCAGCACCGTGCCTGCCGGGGTTGATACCGAAAATAAGTGTGCGGGGGTTGGTGTCGTTGTAGTATTTGTTAAAAAATGCAGTCATGACACGGCGTGTCTCAGGATCATCAAACGGAAAGATGACCTCCACACCGTTTGGCTGGGAGAATGTATGAGGCAAAGAAAAATAGAAATCAAGGATCTGACGTGAAAGAGTCACAGTGATCAGCTTGCCTTCTTGTCAAAGAATTTCAGCAGATCGGAGAGTGTCCGGCGCATCTCACCGCGATCGACGATCATATCGATTAGTCCATGCTCCAGCAAAAACTCTGAACGCTGGAAGCCTTCGGGAAGATCCACACCGACGGTTTGCTTAATGACACGCTGTCCGGCAAAACCGATCAGCGCACCAGGCTCTGCCATAATGATGTCACCCAACATCGCAAAGGAGGCGGAAACACCACCCATCGTAGGATCGGTAAGCACAGAGATATAGGGCAGTCCTTTGTCGCTAAGACGCTTGAGTGCGGCGGAGGTCTTGCTCATCTGTAGCAGAGCATAGGTACTCTCCTGCATACGCGCACCACCAGAAGCGGAGACGATGATCACACCGCACTCTTTCTCAATGGCACGGTTGACCGCACGTACGATCTTCTCACCCTCTACCGAACCGAGACTCCCTCCCATAAAGGAGAAGTCAAAGACCACAAGCTCTGCCGGCACACCGCCGATGGTGCAACTGCCGCTGACAACCGAAGAGGTGCGTCCGGTCTTGGCTTTTGCCTCTTCGATACGCTTTTTGTAGGACTTTTTGTCGGTGAACTTGAGCGGATCGATCGGTGCCAAAGAGGCATCATGCTCCTCGAAGCTTTCATCGTCGGCGATAGATGCAATACGCTTGTCCGCACCGATACGGAAGTGGTGGTTACACTTGGGGCAGACATTCTGCTTGGCTTCCACCTCTTTGTAATACATCAGAGAGGTACACTTGGGACACTTGATCCACTGGTTGCGCTCCTCTTTCTTCTCCTCTTTGCCGAACAGGCTGCTGAACATACTGCTAAATTCCATACTATTCTTCCTCTTGTTGTGCGTTCTTGATCTCGGTGATGAGTCCCTCGATCCGGTGAAGCACATTTTTATCGTGTGATACTATAACATAATCTTTCTCAACGACCACTTCAAGCCCTTCACAAAGTGCCAGACCCGCCGCAAAATCGTAGATGCGAAACGCCCCTACAAAGAGCACAAACCGAACTGTATGGGCATAGGCAAGCGAGAGTGCAATCGCTCCGGGTGCACGAAACTTCAGATCCGAAGCATCCAACAGTGCGACCAGTGCGGGGTTGGCATACGCCTTTTCAAACAGCCCGATCTCCGCTGCCGGTGCTGTAGAGGGGATCGAAAACGCAGAGGAGAAAAGCCTGCCTTGCATCAAAGGCTCTTGCGGTACTTTGTAAAATATATCCCCGTTGGCAAGGTTGCACACCACCGCCGCATCGAGGATACCTTCGGGGTTGATACGTGCTACGGAAGTGCCATAGTAGGGAAAGAGTGAGAGCGCGTTGGCAGAGCCGTCGATGGGGTCGAGGATGATCTTGGCATCCCCCTCCCCGATCATGCCCGACTCCTCAGACTCTATCTGCCCAAAGCCGCCCAGATGCTTGACAAAAACCGATTCGGCAAAGAGATCCAAACGCGAACTGACATCCCCGCCCGCACCCACTTCCGTCTTCTCAAAGAGTGTGGCATCCAAGCCCTGACTTATCGCCTTGGCAATCTCTTCGTTAGCAGCGATACAAGCTTGGATAAAGTCGTTCATAGGGTTCCTTCAGAACGGTTATTGGTGTATTTTCGGTTTTCGCCGTGATAGTGGTGGGCAGGAATACCCACCCTACCTAAAACAAAAGCTTTTCGCAAGAAAAGCAAACCGACACTCTTCACTCTTCATTATTCACTCTTCACTTCATTGCGAAGCAATGAGATCATTCCCCTTTTTTGTTCGCTTCCATAGTCGGTCTGGCGCCCCGCGGTACGACCATCCAGAACTTGCGGATAGAGGTACGTGCGTTGTCCAGGATCTCCTGTGCACGTTTGCTTCCTGTCTTCTCTACATAATCTTTGAGCAGACGTTTGAGCTCGAACATCTCGAAGTCCCACTCATCCGTATCGATACGGATCGCCTCCACCAGTTCAGGGTTGAGTTTTTCATAGAAGGTACCCTCCTCATCGTAGACAAAGGCTTTACCACCGGTCATCCCCGCACCGAAGTTGACCCCTGTCTTGCCGAGGATCACGACGACACCGCCTGTCATGTATTCGCATGGATGATCTCCCGTTCCCTCTACGACCGTGGTCGCACCGGAGTTACGTACCGCGAAACGCTCACCAACCTGCCCGCTGATATAGAGCGTACCGCCTGTCGCACCGTACAGACAGGTATTTCCTCCCAGTGCGAAATCGGGACCGCTCTTGGAGGAAGTGATCACGATACGACCGCCATTCATCCCTTTTCCGATATAGTCGTTCCCCGCACCACGTACATTGATGGTCACACCCTCAGAGAGGAACGCTCCCAGAGACTGACCCGCCACACCGGTAAGGTTGATCGTGATGGTGTCATCGGGCAGTCCTTTGTTCCCGTGGATCTCAGCGATCTCACCGGAGATACGTGTCCCGAAACTTCGGTTCAGGTTGCTGATAGCTCTCTCAAGTACCACCGGGGTGCTTGGGTCTTTGATGGTAGGCATCAGCTCTTTGACGATCTCTTTTTCAAATTCGTTCTTATCGAACGGCTCGTTGAACGGTACCTGACAGGTGTCGATCCCCTCTACTTTCTGAAGCAGCTGTTCCAGATCGAACTTCTTGGCAAATTCATCATCGATAATCTTGAGCAGTTCAGTCTTCCCGACGATCTCTTCGAGTGATCGGTAGCCAAGCTGCGCGAGGATCTCTCTAACCTCTTCGGCAAGGAGGGTAAAGTAGTTGATCACCTTCTGAACATTACCCTTGAATCGTGCGCGCAGGTGTGGATCCTGTGTCGCAACCCCTACCCCACAAGTATTGAGGTGACATACACGCAGCATCATACACCCTACGATCACCAATGCACCTGTACCAAAGGCATACTCCTCCGCTCCGAAGATCGCCGCTTTGACCACATCGAGCGCCGTCTTGAGCCCACCGTCGGTCTCTACGGTAACCAGTTGTCGGAGGTTGTTGGCTTTGAGCGCGTTGTGCGCCTCGACCAGTCCAAGCTCCCACGGGTTCCCCGCGAAACGGATCGAACCGATCGGTGCCGCACCCGTACCGCCGTCACCACCGGAGATGATGATCTTGTCCGCATAGGCTTTGGCGACACCCGCTGCGATGGTACCCACACCCGCCGTAGAGACCAGCTTGACCGCAACCTTTGCTTTGGGATTGATCTGCTTCAGATCGAAGATCAGCTGTGCCAGATCCTCAATGGAGTAGATATCGTGGTGAGGCGGCGGCGAAATGAGTGTGACACCCGGTTTGGTGTATCGCAGTGATGCGATGAGTGGAGAGACCTTGCTTCCGGGAAGTTGTCCCCCCTCACCGGGCTTGGCACCCTGTGCCACCTTGATCTGGATCTCTTCGGCAGAGCGGAGATACTCCGGTGTCACACCGAAGCGCCCCGAGGCGACCTGCTTGATCTTGGAGTTTTTGATGGTACCGTAACGGGCAGGGTCTTCCCCTCCCTCACCGGAATTGGACTTTCCGCCAAGAGTGTTGAGCGCTTCGGCAAGCACCTCGTGTGCCTCCTGAGAGATCGACCCCATCGACATCGCTGCACTGGAGAAACGCTTGAGGATCGCCTCTTTGGACTCCACCTCGTCAATGCTGATCGGCGCTCTGGAGGAGTTGAGCTCAAAGAAGTCACGGATAAACTTCTTGTCACGTTTGTCGATCATCTCGGAGAGCTTTTTGTAGTCCTCTTTACTTCCTGTCTCGGCCGCTTTCTGAATGGCGGAGATGACCGGTCTGGAGAAATCATGGTACTCTTCTCCCTTTTTGTACTTGTAGAAGCCCCCTTTGTAGAGTACGTTCTTTTTGCCCTCGAAGGCATCGGTAAAGGCACGCTTATGGTAGGTGTTGAGACGCTGATCGATATCGTCATACCCCAGTCCTTTGAGCAGTCCGTGTGTCCCGGCGAAACACTCGCTGATGATCTCTTCGCTCAGACCGATCGCATCGAAGAGCTTGGAGTTACGGTAGGAGGAGATAGTAGAGATACCCATCTTGGACATAATCTTAAGCAGTCCGGCTCCCATCGCGCGTCTGAGGCGTCTGAGCGTGGTCGGCATATCATCGGTCTCATCCTGCATCAGCTGCTCGACAGTATAGTAGAGCAGATAGGGGTAGACTGCTGCCGCACCGTAACCGATCATACAGGCTGCCGAATGGGGATCGAATACTTCACCCGTGGCTGCAACGATACTGACAAGATGCCTAAGCCCCTCTTCGACCAATACCTGATTGAGACGACCAACCGCCATAAGCATCGGGATGACCTTGGTCTGTGCATCAAGCGCTCTGTCATCGAGGATCACTGTACGGATCCCGTTGTCTCTGACATCCGCAACGATCTTATCGACCAGTCTGTTGAGGCTCGTTCTGAGATCTTCGGTATAGACCGTAGAGTAACTCGCTACTTTGTAGGCGGGGTCATACTTCTCATTCCCCTCCGTACCAAACTCCTGCAGGATCGCGAACTTCTCCGCAGACATCACCGGCAGTACGGTCTTAAGGCGCTTGGCATGCTCGGCATCATCGGAGAGGACGTTGCGTACTTCCCCGAAACCGGTATTGAGGCTGGTGACGGTCTTTTCACGGATCGGATCGATCGGTGGGTTGGTCACCTGTGCGAACTTCTGCTTGAAGAAGTCGGTAAAGTTACGCTGTTCGGTTGAGAAGGCGGCGATAGGCGTATCGTCTCCCATCGCTCCGGTAGTCTCTTTGCCCTCAAGCACCATCGGCTTGATGACCTCTCTCATCACCTCCAAGGTGAAGTTGAAGTAGCGCTGTTTCGCTTGCATCTCTTTGTGGTCACCCGAAACGGTATCTACCTTGGTGTTGGGGACATGCTCCTGTAGATAGCTCATGTTCTCACTCAACCACTTGTTGTACGGATGCATCGACTTGAGGTAGTCATCGATATCGTGGGACTTGAGGACTTTACCGTATTTGAGATCGACACCCATCATCTCTCCGGACTGCAGACGTCCGCGCTCTACGATCTGCTCTTCGGGGATCTGGAGGACACCGTACTCGGAGGTGATCAGCAGTCTGTTGTCAGTCGTGACGATATATTTGGAGGGGCGCAGACCGTTTCTGTCAAGCACACATCCAATGTAACGACCATCAGTCATACTGACCGCCGCAGGACCGTCCCAAGGCTCGAAACAGGTCGATGCATACTCATAGAAAGCACGCAGATCACCATCCATCTGAGGCGCATTATGCCATGGTGCGGGGATGAGCGAACGTGCCGCCTTGAAGAAATCTACACCGTTGACACGTAGGAACTCCATAAAGTTATCCAGGCTTGCGGAGTCGCTCATGCCGTCCTGGATCACATCGGTCAGGCGTGCCATCTCCTCATCGGTAAAGACCTCGGACTTGACCGCCGCCATCTTCGCTTTGACATTGAAACGATTGGCGGTGACAGAGTTAATCTCACCGTTGTGGGCGATCATACGGAAGGGCTGTGCCAGTCTCCATTCGGGCAGTGTGTTGGTCGAGAATCGTTGATGGAAAAGACAGAAAGAGATCTCGAAGCGCTCATCAGCGAGATCTTGGTAGAACTCCTTGATATGCGTGGGCATCACCAACCCTTTGTAGGAGACCACTTTGGTGGAGAAGGAAGGGATGTAGAAGTCTCTGTCGCCTTTGAGCGCATGCTCGACCTCTTTACGTGAGAGATAGACCAGCGCATCGAAACGCTCTGCCGCTACCACTCCCTTAGGTGCGACAAAGACCTGCTTGATGGTTGGAAGCGATGCAAGTGCCTGCTCTCCGAGTGCATTGGTATCCACCGGTACGGTACGCGTGTAGATGACATCAAGATCGTTATTGTTGCAGACTTTCTCGATAACATCAAAATCCTGCTCGTTACGGGAAAAGACCATCGCTACGGCATACTGCTCGGGAAGATCCACACCATCCTTGGCAGCGACATATGCGAAAAATGACTTTGGCAGAGAGAGAAGCAGCCCCGAACCGTCACCTGTCTTACCGTCTGCCGCGATCGCACCTCTGTGCATCATGCGCGACAGGGAGGTGACAGCATCCTCCAGGTTTTGATGTGTTGGTGTATTGTCGATGGAGCACAACAGCCCGAATCCACAATTGTCCTTGAATGAGGTAAATAGATCTCTCATGTTTCCAACCTTAAAAATATAGAATGACAGCACCGTATATAAGCGTGCAAAATGGGGTCGATTATACTTAAAAATACGTTAGAATCAAATTAATCAGCCATTGCAAGCTCCCGTTGCAGGGGCTTTTGTGAGAGGTTTAACCCAAAAAAGACTATAATCGGAGTAAAAACGAGGTGTAGGATCAAAGGGTTCATTCTTCAGGTGCGCAAAGTGAAAAACGAAGATTCAGTCGCACTTGTACTCACCGAAAACCATATACGCAGTTATTACCGTTTTTACGGTGCGCGACACTCGATACTGCAGCTTGGGTATCTTGTGGATTTCGAGGTCGAAGGGGATGACGGAAGGTTTCTGCCCAGAATGCGTTCGCTCTCCCATCTCGGTTTTCCCTGGCTCTTTGACCGCAATCGACTGATGCTCTGGCACAACTTCATCCAGAAGTTCGAACCGCACCTTAAAGATACGGACGAGATAGACTGTTTCTACTTCGATCTACTGCTTGATGCCGCCAAACGATGGGAGAGACAAAACCCCAAGCGGATCGTCTGTGAAAGCTATCTGCGTATGCTTGTTTTTGAAGGACGACTCTATCCTGATGAGCACTGCTACATCTGTGAAGGGCGTATCGAGGAGGAGATTGCACTGATGCAGGCATTCAAGCCCGCCCATCCCGGATGCATCTACACCCCTGCTCTACCAACCAAAAAGATACTTGACCTCTTCGATACGGGGAAAACGACATTCTTGGAGGATTTTGAGGTCGATATGCTTTATGATGTGGTCATGAAGGGGTTTTAGTATAACCTTTTATGCACCTATAAAAGAGAGATACTGCTTCATGCTGACAGGACGCGAGAAGAGATATCCCTGATAGATATCACACTGTTTCTCTTCAAGATATTTACGTTGATACTCCTTCTCAACCCCCTCTGCCACAACGGTCATATTGAGTGTCTTTCCCATTGCGATGATGGTGTCAAGCAAAATATTCTTCTCACCGTTTCTTGGGATTGCATCGATGAATGCCTTGTCGATCTTAAGTTCATCGACAGAAAGTTTATCCAGATTGGAGAGTGTCGAATAGCCCGTTCCAAAATCATCGAGTGAAATACCCACGTTCAAGGATTTTATCTGGTTGAGCTTATAGACCATCTGACGATTGTTCTCCATCATAATACTCTCGGTGATCTCAATAGAGAGCTGACTCCCGTCGATCCCATACTTCTCGATCGCTGCTTTGAGTATCTCATACATATCTTCATGCTGAAACTGGCGGATCGATATATTGATCGAAAGTCGTAGCTTCTTCGTCCGATTCAGTTCATCGAACCATGCGATCACGCGGCATGCCTCATCGATCACCCATCGTCCGAGTTTGAGGATAAGTCCAGTATTTTCGGCAAGATCGATGAACTTGTCAGGATAAATAAGCCCAAGTTCCGGATGATCCCAACGGATCAATGCTTCCGCCGATATCACCTCATTATTGGATAGACGTACTTTCGGCTGATAATGAAAAAGAAACTCTCCTCTGTCGATCGCTTTAGACATATCCTGGACCAGTGTCATCTCCATATGGATCGCCTGATTGAAATCCTTCTCAAAAAATGTGAAGTTGTTCCGACCACTGCTTTTGGAGCGATACATTGCGATATCTGCATTCTTCATTAGAGTCACAATACTCTTCCCATCCTCAGGATAACGTGCGACACCGATACTTGCGGAAACATTTAATGTATACTCACCTACTCTCCATGGTTGTGAGATAATTTCCATAATCTTATGCAGATACGGTAGAAGTTCCTCATCTTCGATATCTTTAAGTACAATAACGAACTCATCTCCCCCGATCCGTGCAAATATATCACCTATTCTGAGATTTTTACCCACCGCCTGGGATATCTTCTGTAACAGGGAGTCACCCACATCATGCCCCAGTGTGTCATTGATATGTTTAAAGTGATCCAGGTCAATAAAAAGTACGGCAAAACGGCTCTCTTTCTTATACGTTTCAAGTAAGAGCTTTTCCATCAGAACCTCAAGGTGCAGTCTGTTGGAGATTCCTGTCAACGGGTCGTAATAGAGCATATTGGATATCTTACTCTTCATCGTGTGCTGATCGGTTACATCTCTGACGATCCCTTCTATCTCTACAATCTTGCCATCATCATCCAAAATAGGAACCTCGGTGATCTCTATATGCCGCAATCTGCCCTTACTGTCATGGATATCAACTTCATAGGGCATATTGTATCCATACTCGGAGATCAACATTCTGCTCTCAATATCACAACGAAGACCATACATAAAATGTTTTGCATAGCGCTCTTTGAACTCCTCTTGCGAAAACCCGAGCATTCCCTTGACCGATTCACTGACATAGACAAACCTGCCATCATGATCTTTGGTATAGAAAAAATAAAAAGGTGCAAGACTTAGCAGTAGTCTTCGGTATTTGTTTTCGGTAAACGCCAGCTTATCCGCAGATCTTTCATACGCTTTTTTATAGAGCGACTGCCTTCCTTTTGAAGATGCCGCAAGCATCTTTTCCCATACGGCACGCTCTTCATCCGCCTTATCATAAGTTTTATTCACCATATCAAGGAAAGCAAGACTTTGCATTTCATTGAATTTACCGTCGAACTCGACACTTTGCAACTGATATTTCAACAATGGGTTCATACGATATATGTTCCTCTTCCCTATATGCACACTGTTTTTTATATGAAAAAACAGTCTATGCCCGAGTATAACACTTAAATATCACCACAAAATAACATTTAAGATATTTCTTGGTAGAAAAGGAGAAAATACATCATATGAGTAGGATTTAAACAAAACTTGTTATCCTACAATCAATAGAAACGACCACAAAAGGATCTACTTTGAAACGACAATGGATACTCTTTACGACAGCACTACTTTTTACAGGATGTACACAATTTACGTTCCAACCTGATGCAACACCGCCGCAAACAGAGCATGACAAACTTGTACAGGCACAACAGAGAGCACTTGAACAACAACAGCAAACAACACTCGACAACTACAGACTGTAAGCTTTTGTCACACCAAACTTTTTATTGATCGATCAATGCCAGTCTGGACATCAGTCCCGCAGTGGTCGTGTACCCAACCTCCGTGAAGCGCAGCACCCCTTTGGCATCATAGATGAAAGTCGTTGGGAAGACCTCAACACCGAAACGCTTCGCCCATCTACCTTCATTGTCATTATAGACATTGAAGTGTACACCCTGTTGTTCCATATAGTTGCGTATCTCATCGTCACTCCCTGAATTTACAGCAATGGTGACGACCTCATATTCCCGTGCGATACGGTCGATATTGTCCGACTCCATCTTGCAGACCCGACACCACGTCGCCCAGAAATGGATCACGATCGGCTTACCCTTAGTTAAATGGTAGGTGCTGCCGTCTATCAACTGCAGGTATTCGTTGGGAAGTGTTTCGGGTGATACTTCGGGCTGGCGCATCCAATTTATAATATTTGAAAATATAAAAACAGTGAGTGCCGCTACCACGATCTCAACTGTGATACGCCTATAGGGAATCTTCCTACGCATTCAGATGCTCCAGACATGCTTCCAGCCCACTCAGATAGCTGCTCCCGTAGATCGCAGTATGTACCAGATAGGGATAAATCTGATAGAGAGGCAGTTTGACCTCATGGAAATCCTCACTGAGCGGATGGATGCGGGTATAGTGCTCGAAGAATCCATCACCGAATGTATCGAACATCAGGATGAACGCCAGTTCCATCTCCCTGTCGGCGAAATAGAGTGCGGGGTCGATGAGTGTTGCACCCTGTCCATTGAAGAGAATATTGCCCCTCCAGAGATCTCCGTGTATCAAAGAGGGGGTCACAAGCGACATATCAATACGTTTGTAGAGATCGCGACAGAGTCTCTCAAGACGCGCAAGCATCGCTTGGGAAAGTACCCCTTTGTCATAACAGATACGTGCCATCGGCATAATACGCATCTCTCCCAGAAAAAGGGTCCAGTTGTACTGGGTCTGTTCATTTTTCTGGGGGAACGGACCGATGGTCGTATCGTACCAGTATCCGTACATCCGGCTCTCATTTGTAATACTGTGGAGCCGGGAGAGAAGATCGGCAGCATCAATATCACGCTGCAGTGCAGAAACCGGTTCCTCTTCTATGTAGGTCATCAGAAGGTGTTTGTCGGAGTGATCGATCACACGTGGTACTGCAATTTCATATTTACTAATATCTTTCAGCATGCGCGCCTCTGTAGGTAAACGCTCGGAAGGATCAGAGGTCTTGAAAAGATACTTTTCTGCGGCTGTCTCAACACGGTAGATCTCCCCTATCTGCCCGTTGGTAAGGTGTTCAATTGCTGTGACCTTATCGTTTAGAATATTGCTAAGATAGGTATGATCGATCATAGGTTTACCTTGCATAACGGGCAACCACAAGGATTGCCCCTACAAATGCAATTGTTCATTCTTCCCTACCCAATGTCCAATCCGTCCCAGAACTCATCATAGTCCAGATTGGTCATACTTGCATCCTCTTCGATCCCCTTCTCTATCAGCTTTTGCTGCTCCTCCTCGAAGTAGCGCTGCAATGCCTCTTCTATCATGGTGTTGATATCTTTGTGCAGAAGTTCCGAGAATGCCTGAAGATTCTCTACTGTATCGGGTTTGAGTGTGATCGTAAAATCGTTCATGATCGTTTCGCCCTCTCTATGATGACTTCTCTGGCATCCGGAGCGATACTTTTGGGCACCGGTACCTGCTCGATGATGATATCGACCACATCATCGATCGTTCGACCGTTGAGTATGGCGTGTTCACTGATGATCAGCC
>CAYPWA010000015.1:0-11308 GCA_964414325.1 uncultured Sulfurovum sp.
TCAAGATCACGCGGTTTTGCTTCATAGACTTTGAGTTCTCCAAGATTTGCCAATATCACGATATTTCCGACTTTCATATTTCTACCTCCATATAGTGATGATTTCGTACACCATTGATTATACTCCCCTATCGTTAACGGATGGTGGCACTACACACAGAGTACAGAGTGGTATGATAGAGTATGATATAAAAAAAGAGGGTGGTATTGTTATGAAAGAACGAAATAGGTTGTTCGTTATATTGTTTTGGCTGGGTGTATTGCCGATCTTTCTTTGGGCGGAAGTTTCAGGAACAGTCGCACAAGGTACGGCTGCACTGATGGCAGGCTCTTTTATCTCTGGACTGTTACTTACCTTTACTCCTTGTGTCCTTCCAATGGTGCCTATTGTCTCCAGTATCATTGCAGGGCAGGGCGAGGACTTGACGAAAATGAAAGCATTTTGGCTCTCTTTAGCTTATGTACTGGGTACGGCAGTGACCTACGCGCTGATGGGGGCACTCGCCGGTGCGACGGGTGAACAGCTGCAGTCGTACTTCCAGAATATCTGGGCGATAGGAGCGATCAGTCTGATCTTTGTGGCGATGGCACTGTCGATGTTCGGTCTCTATACGATCCAACTGCCTGCATCACTACAGTCCAAACTGGATGCAAGTACACGCCGTCTCAAAGGAGGAGCGCTTCTGCCGGTATTTTTGCTGGGTATGGTCTCCGCGATGATCCTTGGTGCCTGTGTCTCTCCGATCCTTATCTCCTTTTTGAGTGTGGCGATCGCAACACAGGATGCGTTGCTTGGCGCTATGACGATGTTTGCGTTGGCAATGGGCATGGGAGTGCCTTTGATCATTGTAGGATTGGGTGCAGGTACACTAATCCCCAAAGCAGGAGGTTGGATGGAGGAGGTCAAGCACCTTTTTGGTGTACTTCTGCTGGCAGTTGCGATCTATCTTTTCACCGAACTTGGGATCGTCAACACTTTACTGGTATGGGGGATATTTGCCGTGGTTCTGGGTGTCTATCTACATGCACTCGAACCGCTTGAGAAGGAGCATAGCGGATGGCAGACACTCAAAAAATCCATGGGTGTCGTGCTGCTTGTATGGGGTGTGATATTGATGGTCGGAGGAGCGGGGGAGGGTGAATCCCTGACAAAACCGCTTAAGCATACATCGACGATCACACTCAACGGGAGTGTCACTTCACAGTATCGTTTTCCTTTCGAACTGGTTCGAAATATGAAAGATCTGGATGCCAAAAGAAAAGAAGCGGTAGAGAAAGATAAACTGCTTGTTGTCTATTTCTACAGTGATACCTGTCCGGTCTGTAAGAAGATGAAAGCAACGACATTCAAAGATCCAAAAGTGATCGAGAAACTGGCTTCGGACTTTGTCGCCGTAAGGGTCAATATCACAGATCATGCAGATCTTGAGAGTATGAAGATCAAAAAACATTACAAGATATTTGGCACACCGGCATTTCTCTTTTTTGATCGCAGCGGAGAGATGCTTGAGAGTGAAAAATTCTATGGGTATGAAGGTCCCGAAGAGTTCTATGATACGCTTGATCTTCTCTCATGAGCCCTGCTGCCATACCTCCTCTGAGATGTTTTCGGTATATTCGGGCTTTTTTGTCACATCATCGATCCATCGGAGGTAGTCAAATTTCGCATCATCCATCATGATCATGAGTATCTCGGGTACATCATAGGTGTGGAGCCTTTCGATGGTCTCCTTGACCTCTGCAAAGAGGGAGACTTTGGTTTTGATATCCAGTCGAATCTCTTTAGAGTTGATGATCTGTCCTTTCCACCGGTAGGCACTCTCGATGGGGGAAGCCTGCACACAGGCAACCAGTTCGTCCTGCAGCAGTGTCTGGGTGATCAGTTCCGCATTCTCTCTGTTATCTGTAGTCGTTGTGACAGTACAGTAGTCAGATGCTTTCATCTAAAACCTTTTGTATAAGATCGGTCACGGTATCTTCTATCATACTATAGACCTTTTCAAACCCTTCGAAACCGGGGAAGAAGTATGGGTCGGGCACATCCTTGCCTCCGTAGCCGCCAAAGTCGCCTATGAGATGTACATTTTCAAACCCCATCGCTTCAAGATCTTTTTTGTTCTGTCTGTCCATTGCGACAATATGGTCAAACACGCTCTTGTCTGCCTCGGACACCGGTCGTGAGACCTGAGTAGAAATATCGATACCATGCAGTCGTGCGACTTTGATCGAGTGTGCACAGGGAGGTTCTCCTTCATGCCAGGAGCTTGTCCCTGCAGAATCAATCCGGATCGAAAGTCCATGTGTGTTACAGTGATGACGTGCTATACCTTCAGCGATAGGGCTGCGACAGATGTTGCCAAGACAGACAAAAAGGATACGTTTCATCAGCTTCTCCAAATCGAGTCAGGATATTTTAGTATAATTTGCCTAAAAGGAGTGCCGATGTTCGAAGTGACAGAGTATATCGGGATTATTGCTTTTGCTATGTCCGGTTTCTTTGTTGCTGTGCGCAATCGACTTGATTTTTTGGGTGTGCTTGTCTCGGTCTTTCTGACTGCATTCGGGGGTGGGGTGATTCGTGACGTACTTGTAGATCGTACACCGTACGCTTTTTGCAGTGATGTCCCTGCTGTTGCGGTACTCGGGGTGATGGTACTGATGCTTCTTCTTCGGTTTCACAAGCGAGACAGTATCGAGAACCGCCCCTTGTTTATACTCAGTGATTCAATCGGATTGATCTCTTTCAGTATTACCGGGGCATTGATCGCCTTGGAAGCGGGACTCAATATCACCGGTGTGCTGGCACTCTCTTTTATCACGGCGGTAGGAGGGGGAATCACGAGAGATGTAATCATCAATGAAGTGCCGTTTGTCTTCAAAACAGGTTTTTACGGAACGGTCTCACTGCTTGTGGGTGCGGGAATGTATCTGCTTTCTGTTTTGGATGTGATGAACGGATATATGATCGTGTCACTCTTTACGATCGGAGTCATCCTGCGTCTTGTCGCATACTATCGTCACTGGTCGATCCCTTTACCGTAAATGAAAGGTTGATGTGAGACGGAGCATATTAGATCACAAAAAGATGATACGGTCTCGTCCCTGCGCTTTTGCTTTGTAAAGCGCACGATCTGTTATCTCATAGATCTCTTTGAAGTCATACTCTTTTTCTGTCGGGATATGTACACCGATAGAAACAGTAATGAAGGGTTTGATAGGGTTTTCTCTATGGCTGATATGGAGTTGAGATATCCTGTGCTGTATCTGCTTCACTCTGATTCTAATATCATTTTTTTCATTTGCGACGATGATCCCTGCGAACTCATCCCCTCCGATACGGAATGCATGTGCAGATCCATTGTTAAGCTCTTTTTTGAGAACATCGGAGATCTTTACGAGCAGGTCATCTCCTTTTTGATGTCCGTTTGTATCGTTATACGGTTTGAAGTAGTCAATATCGAGCAGAAAGAAGGCAAGAAGTTTTTTGTCACGTTTGGCATCGATGAACTGTTTGGGAAAGATCTCATTGAGAAATCGTCGGTTATAAAGACCGGTTAGAGGATCGGTCAGAGAGAGCCTTTCAAAACGCTTCAGTTGGTTCCTGTCCTTATTACGAAGCTGTTCGATCTTGTCTGCGGCTTTTTCGTTGGCATGAAAGATCGCATACATGACATAGAGCATGGCAAAATGTGAGAGGACAAAGCGGAAACAGCTTAAGTTATCCCAGTAACCATGATCCCACCTGTCGATTCCAATAAAACTGATTGTAAAAATGATCATTAGAAAAGGTATACTGATTATAAGCCCACGTTTTGATCCGAGTATGATCATCGCAAAAGGAACAAAGAAATAACTCCAGATCAAAGTGAAATGGTCACCTTTTTGTGTGTAGATGATCAGTATATGCAAGATAAAAAGTGTGGAGACAGCAATATACCCGGAAATGGTATGATTATTTTTATAGCGGAGCAGATAAAGTGCATATCCCATGGCAAAAAAGATCATCAGATCCAGTATTGCCAAGATGTAATCTTTTACAATGGCAGCATTGATCAGGAAAAACAAGAAACTGATGACGGCAGTGATATACATGACAGTATTTAGCATCACGACTTTGAGATAAAGAGGATTGTGCTCTTCCAGTGCAAATGATGCAATAATCAGTTCTTTAAGTTTTGGCTGCATACTCCCCACTTATAATTAGCTTGGCATTGTTTCGATAATCATAGCATCCAATTGTATTAGAATTGTCTCAAAAGACAAATTCTCTCTTAGTTTTGTTTCAAATTAACAGTTTTCATACCAGAGTTTTAAAAACTGCTCCCTATCGTAACGTTTGGCACCAAGTTGGAACTTGTAAGGCATGTAGGTCTGTCCGAGGTTCCAAAACGCAAACCCGTGTTCATGAAGGAATCGTGCCAACAGAACAAGCTGAGCGGTACCGTAGTTGGCAAAACGCTTCTCTTTGCTGCTAAATCCGCTGAGACTGGTATAGGTGTTGCCGATGATATAGCCGATCTCGCCGGCGACCATCTCTCCCTCTTTTTCGATGTGGGCGGAGATGAGTTGAAAGTTGTCATCGATCTTTTGGGTATCAAGCAGTGTCTGAAGATATTTTGGTGTCAGCCAGCAGTTTGTGTGATATGACTGTATCTTGGAAGCAACAGCAAGGATGTCGTCACCGACGTGAAGTACCGGTGCATCTTTTTTGAGCACTCTGCGGACTTTGCGACTGATATGAAGATCTTCAAAATGCAGCAATGCATAGGAGAACTGGATCTCGGGGAGCAGCAGTTCTCTTCCTTCGTATACATCGGTAACGGCAATGAATCCTGCCTGTGCCTGTGCAATATAGTATTCGGGAGAAAAGTCATCACTCCAGTAGTAATTTCGTCGCATGTTGGGGTAGATGTAGGTCTGAAGAAAGGTAAGATCGCTCACCTCTTCATAGCCAAGATGATAGATCCCCAATTGCATATCGCTCATAGTAGGTACTTTTTGCCGATTATAGCAAAATCCGCTACAATATCGAAATTTTTAGAAGGTCGGATTATGAAGATCAATGTCATCATTATTGACAAAAAGGGCAAGGATCAGCTCTATGCACCGTTGATCGAACATTATCGCAAGATCGCCAAGCCTTTTGCACGGGTCGAAGTGATAGAACTTTTCGATAAAGAGATTACCAAGGCGCAGGAGATCTCAGCGGATGCGGCACAGAGGGCATATGGCAAAGCGATGGAAAAATACCTTTCCGGCGGATATCATATCGCTTTGGATCCCTCGTCCAAAGAGGTAGACAGCTTCGAATTTGCAAATCTGCTTAAGGATAGAGGTGTGGTCAATTTCTACATTGGCGGTGCTTACGGCTTTGAGAGGGATTTTTTAAGTAAATGTGATAAAGCCGTATCATTTGGTAAAATAACGCTTTCACATAAACTGGTGAAGGTTGTGCTGCTCGAACAGATATTCAGAGGTCTTTCGATTAACAACAATCACCCATATCACAAATAGGAAGAGGAAGATGTTGACACAAGAAGAACTTGAGATGTTCAAGAACAAACTGCTAGACAGAAGAGCCCAGATAGAGAAAAACCTCGCGGGAACGTCACTGGAATTGAACGGGATGAGAGAGTTGGATCTAAACGATGAAGGCGACTATGCGGCTGCTTCGGCAGAGACGATGGTGGATAGTGCCATTATGGAGCAACAGCGTAAAGAATTAGCTGAAATTGATCTGGCTTTGGATAAAATAAAAAATGGAACCTACGGCATTTGCGAGATGTGTGAAGAGCCTATTGGAAGAGCGAGGCTCGAAGTGAAGAATTTTGCACGTTTCTGTATCACCTGTAGGGAGATCAACGAAAAAGAAGAGCAATAAACAAACTAAAGGGGAGCAGAGATGAGGATCGGACTTTATATATTTGCGGCATTGACACTGATGGGGATCGTAGGTGCGTTGGTGCATATGGTCAATCCCAATAATTTTCTGATCGAAGTGATGGGGATCAACTTCAATTTTCCGATTGCAGTATGGGTGATACTGCCAATGCTGCTTCTGCTTCTTTTTACCGTGATACATATGTCCTACTATGGGCTGAGAAGTTACTTTAAAAAGAAAAAATGGCTGCATGATGCTGAAACACTGGAAGATGCACTCTACTGGTCTCTTGTCCATGAGCCAAAAGAGCAGAAGTATATGGTCGATTCGATCAAGCGTTCTGCGGTGCTTCTGAGCCGATCGACCGTTGATGTGGTAGACGGTATCGAAGGGATGAGTGACAGACTTACCAAGATAGTCAATGTTCTCAACAAGATCAAGAATGGTGAATATGTAGACCTTAAGGAGAACAAGCTTGCCAAAGTCTTTAACGAGGGCAATCCTCATCTTATCAAAAACCGTCTCAATCGACTGCACAGTGATCCCGAATTCGTTGAAGAGGTGATGAAGTCCTCCTCCAAGTTCTCCGAGTTGGTACAGAAAGAGGCACTCTCTATTTTTGCCTCAAAAGAGACTTTTTACAAAGCACGTAAATATGCGAAGATCTTTGATGTCGAGAACTTCATGGTGATGCTCAACCGTGCAGCCGAAGATGAAGAGATGGGATTGACCGCAGAGATCCTCAATGATTTCATCGAGGCACTGAAGCTGAAGTGTGTGGATTACGTGCGTATTGCAAAAGTAACGAAAAAAATATTCTCACCCGACCAGAATCTTGCACTCTTCAAAGGCTATCAGAAAGAGGATCCAAAAGCACAGAATGCCTATCTCTACCTTCTCTTCGAATATGAGCTGCTCGATAAGATCGCTGACTATTTCGAGGAGCATGAAGAGTATGAGTTTGTGAAGTACAGAGCGCTGTATGAGCTGAAAAAACAGGACAAACGCTTCAAGCTTGAAGATCTGATCGATGCAGAGTCGATCTGCAAGAACGTCTGAACCGACAATGTCGCCGCTCGATTTTTCCAAACCTCTCTATGCACTCGCCCCGCTGGCGGGCTTTACAGACCTTCCTTTCCGCTCAGTCGTCAAGAAGTTCGGGGTCGATCTGACCGTCTCCGAGATGATCAGTTCCAACGCGCTGGTGCACAAAAGTAAAAAGACACACCGCATGCTTGAGCGCTCCCCAAGTGAAGATCCCTACAGTATCCAGATCGCGGGGAGTGATCTGGAGGTGATACGTAAGGCGGTGGAGATCATCAATGAAGAAGATGGGGTGACAGCGATCGATCTTAACTGCGGATGCCCCGCACCCAAAGTGGTCAACAACCTGCAAGGCAGCTCACTGCTGACAGACCTGCCTCAGATGGGGAGGGTCATCGAGACGATCAAAAAATACTCCAACAAACCCTATACATCGGTCAAGATGCGTCTTGGCTTTAATGAGAAAAACCATGTCGAGATCGCCAAGATCGCCGAAGCGGCAGGTGCGGACTACATCGCTGTGCATGGACGTACCCGTGCCGGACGTTACAAAGCGGCAGTCGATTATGATGCGATCAGGGAGATCAAGCAGAGTGTCTCCATCCCGGTGATCGCTAACGGCGATATTGACTCTCCTCAGAAAGCTCAATGGGTATTGGAACATACCGGAGCAGACGGTGTGATGATAGGGCGTGCCGCAGTCAAAGAGCCGTGGATCTTCGCACAGATCAAGGAGGGGATGACACAGCCAAGCTCACAGTTGATAAAAGAGGTGGTGCTGGAGCACTTCGACCAGATGATCTCCTACTACGACCGCTACGGTGCGATCATCTTTCGAAAGAACCTGCACGGATACTCCAAAGCGGGTTATCAGGGCGCGTCGGCGTTCAGAGACACGATCAATCGCATCGAAGATCCCGATGAGATGCGTGAGGTCATCGAGGCGTTCTTCTCACAGAAATTCCGTTATGAATCTTGACGTGTATCAACGACAAGTGGGCGCGGCTGTACTATAATCCTCCCGATATTTATCCTAAAGGTACCATATGACGTTTATTATCATCAAGACCATCCATCTTTTCGCTGCTTTCATCTATGGCGGTTTTCTGATCACGGACAATCTTTTTCTGGGCAAGATCAAGAGAAGTTTCAGCCAAGAGGAGCATGCCAAGATACGGGAATCGTTTATGAAGTATGTGCGAAAAGTCGTACCACCGAGTCTGCTCGTTGCGGTATTCACAGGGCTTTACCTGATCTCTCAGGTGTATGGACCTATTGGAGAAGAGGGGCTTACCTGGTTCCAGACCCTGCTTGGGATCAAGGCGTTTTTAGGAATATGGCTTGGACTCAGAGGCGGTTTACAGGTCTACTTCAAGATCCAGCCCTTTGTTTTCAAAAGCCATCAACTCCCTTTTGCATTCGTATTGACAATCATCTTCCTCTCGCAGTTCATGTATCTGTGATATAATCTCACATTCTTTTTATGGAGCCCTATATGGTCATCGAACTTTCACTGATCGGTATTGTGATCGGAGCACTCTCCGGATTTTTCGGTATTGGAGGCGGTACAGTATTGGTGCCTGTACTGCTGCTGCTTGGTTTTGAGATGAAAGCAGCGGTAGGGATATCGATCATGCAGATGGTGTTCAGTTCGATCTACGGCTCTTATCTCAATGTCAAAAAAGGGAGTCTCAAGCTGGGCGAGGGACTCTTTGTGGGACTTGGCGGAGCGTTGGGCGGTTATTTGAGCGGCTATCTGGTCTCCTATATTCCCGATATCGTGCTTCAGTCTGTCTTTGTGGGGTTTGTACTATTCGCGATCTATCGTATGGCGACAGGCAAACATCATGATGAACATAGCAGTGAACATGATCTTCCCGCCTACTTGCTTTTTGGGATCGGTGTTGGGATCGGGTTGATTGCGATCAGTATCGGTGTAGGCGGTGCGATCATTCTTATTCCGCTTCTTTCGGGTATGTTGCACTATCCGGTCAAAAAGGCGGTCAGTGCAGGGCTCTTTTTTGTCGTATTCTCCTCTATTGCCGGGTTTGTCGGTCGTTGGATGCATGGAGAGATCGATCTTCATAACGGACTGATCATTGGTGTTGCATCGCTCATAGGGGTCTATATCGGTATCCATCTCAAGGAGCGTGTCAGCAGTCACCACCACAAGAGATTCATTGTGGCGATGTACAGCTTTATCCTTGCTATTATGCTTTACAAGATGTTTCTGGGGTGATTCCCGCAAAAGAAGGTATGCGGGAGGAGTGTGCTTTTAAAAGTTATCTTTCCCATGACTGAGTTGATCTTCCATCTCATCTGCCGCTTCAAGGACAAGTTTGAGTGTGCTTTGGAGAGACTCGTCATCCGCATCTGCTGAGATACGGGCTACGAATATCGCGTAAGAGCCGATCTTTGACCATGCTCCCATTTTCTTTTTCTGTGTATCCTCTAATAGGCTATTTGCTACATCTTCAGGGATCATATCACCTTTGGCTTGATAGGCTGGAGACCATATTTCACGTATTTCGAAATCACGGTAGATCGAGGTTGTTGAATCTATAAATACGATCTGCGTCCTTTTTTTGCCTACATTGAATATCAGTTTGAAGGAACCATCTTTCTTCTTGGTATATTTGAAGCCCAGTCGCTTCAACGCTTTCTCGACACGTGTGTCTGTTTTGATCTTTTTTTCTCCCAGTAAACCGTCGCCCATAAGAGGCATCGATGCCAGCAGCCCTAGCACCAGGATGTTCACAATCTGTTTTTTCATATTCTTCTCCTTTGGTTATAGTAGGTTATTGTATCAGTTCATCGCTGTTATCTTTGTTATGTAATGGTGGATAGATATATGTTATAATCCCGGATTAATTTCTATGCCAAGGAAAGCGTGTGAGCAAGAAGCAGGATATGATCCATGTCTATGGAGCCAAAGAGAACAACCTTAAGAACATCGATATCTCCATACCCAAGAACAGACTGGTGGTCACCACCGGTATCTCCGGATCGGGTAAATCGACGCTGGCTTTTTCGACACTCTATGCCGAGGGGCAGCGGCGCTATATCGAGTCACTCTCAAGTTATGCCAGACAGTTCCTCGGGCGTGTGGGTAAGCCTGATGTGGACAAGATAGATGGTCTTACTCCCGCCATTGCCATCGATCAGAAGACTACCTCCAAGAACCCGCGCTCTACGGTAGGGACGATCACCGAGATCTATGACTATCTCAGACTTCTTTTTGCCCGTGTGGGAAAACAGTACTGTCATGAGTGCGGCAAGCCGATCTCTTCGATGAGTGCGGCAGATATTATCGAAGAGGTGCTGCGCTTTCCCGAAGGTGCCAAACTGGTGATCATGGCACCGCTGGTCAAGGAGAAGAAGGGAACATTTGCCGATATGCTCGAGTCTCTTCGTCATAAAGGCTATGTGCGTGCGATGATCGACGGCGTGATGGTGCGGCTGGATGATGAGATAGAACTCTCCAAGACCAAGAAGCATACCATCAAAGTGGTCATCGACCGTGTGGTGGTCAAGGAGGAGAGCCGAGACCGTATCGGACAGGATGTAGAGAAGGCGCTAAGCGAGAGCTACGGAGAGATGGAGATCGAGGTGCTCAACTATGAAGAATTGGGGCTGGATCGCAAGGATTATCACTACTCCGAACATCTGGCGTGCTTTGACTGTAAGATCAGTTTTGAGCCGTTGGAGCCTGTAAGTTTTTCATTCAACTCACCCAAGGGAGCATGCCCTGCCTGTGACGGGCTGGGGATCCGCTATGCCATCGATCTGAAGAAGGTGATCGACCCCGATCTGAGCATCGACAAGGGTGCGGTCAAGATCATGTACGGCTTCAATAAGAGCTACTATACCAAATTTCTTAATGCATTCTGTGAACAGAACGGCATCGACATCACCAAACCCTACGGTGAACTGGAGAGTCATGAGCAAAAGGCGATCCTCTACGGTAACGGTGGTACGGTGGATTTCACATGGAAGCGTCACAAACTCAAGCGGGAGTGGCCGGGTGTCGTGAAGTTCGCACACGATATGTTCAAAGACGAGAAGGATATGAGCGAATATATGACGGAGAAGGTGTGTGACAAGTGTCACGGGCACCGTCTGCGTCCGCGTTCGCTGGCTGTCAAGATAGAAGGGCACAATATCGCCGATATTATCGATATGCCGATCGAGGAGAGCTATGCCTATTTTGCCGATGCGCAGAACTTTTCTCACCTCACTTCACAGCAGCAGATGATTGCAGAGTCGATCCTCAAGGAGATCCAGGAGCGGCTCTTCTTTCTCTATGATGTGGGGCTGGGGTATATCACACTCAGCCGTGATGCCCGTACCATCTCCGGAGGAGAGGCGCAGCGTATCCGTATCG
>CAYPWA010000016.1:0-11284 GCA_964414325.1 uncultured Sulfurovum sp.
ACGACCGCAGAAAGGAAGGCTCAGAGAGTTTCATCAGTTCGGATGCGAAAGCTTCGGGGAAGCATCGGTCTATGAGGACTTCACCATCATCCGGATGATCTCACAGATTTTCACCGAACTGGGAATCGGATATGAGCTCAAGATAAACTCTCTAGGCTGCCCGGAGTGTATGCCACCCTACAGAGAGAATCTAGTAGGCTTTCTGACCGAGATCAAAGCTGATCTCTGCGAAGATTGTAACCGCCGCATCACCACCAACCCCATCCGAGTCCTTGACTGCAAGAACGAGCAGTGCCAACATATGCTCACCGACTCGCCAAAACTCATTGACAACCTCTGTGAGAGCTGTGATACGGACTTCAAGAAACTCACTGCACTGCTTGATGAAGCCAAGATTACCTATACTATCGACACCAATCTCGTACGTGGTCTGGACTACTACAACAAGACCGCTTTCGAGTTCGTCAGCAACGAGATCGGTGCACAATCCGCCATCGCCGGCGGAGGACGCTACGACAAGCTGGTCGAGTATCTTGACGGCAAACCCACACCTGCGGTAGGATTTGCCATCGGGATCGAGCGTATCATGGAACTGGTCAAGATGCCCGAACCCCAAAGAGAAGGCTACTATATGGGTGCGATGGTGCCTGAAGCGGTCGAGAGGATCATCATGCTTGCCAATGAGAAGCGCCAAGAGAAAAAGGTGACGGTAGAGTACAGCTCCAAAGGTTTCAAGAGCCATATGAAAGGGGTGGATAAAGCCCAAGCACGCTTCGCAGTACTCATTGGCGAAGATGAACTGAACAACGGTACCGTATGGATCAAAGATATGGAGAGTAAAGAGGAGAGGACGATCCCACTCAGCGAATTTTGATCGCTAAGGGGACACTTTTTTGTAAGAATCCATCTTTCGGGTTCTTATTGTCTAAAAGCTGTACATGATCCCTGCAAAGAGAGAGTCTCCGCGCGGTCCTTCGATCAGAGAGTGCTCGTATTCCGTGACGAATTTGAAATTCTCATCCATGGCTACCTCGAGACCCACACCAAAAACAAAGTCGTTGTCGTTACTGTCCACATCAAGAGCCGTGATCTTTTCCCACTCCCACTCGTATCCGACTTTACCGAACACACCAAGCTCTTCTGTCAGCTCATAGGTATAGACAAAATCAATCGCAGAGGTGTAGTATCTTCCTTTGACATCTTCGACATCTCCATTGCTCTTGGTCTCTTTGATCCTGTTGCTTGAATAGGAGAAATCATACTCCACGGCAAAACCGTTTCCGATACGATATCCAAGGTCGACTCCGTATCCATAATCCATATCACCGTCAAGCAGAGAGGTTTCATGGTTCACACTGTCACCGAAGATCATCATACCCTTCGCAACAATATAGAAGGGTGATTCCGCCATTTCTACCGCTTCTGTCTCCATGACCGGCTCAATATCGCCGCCTGCTTGTACCTGAGTGAAAAGTTGTGCCACAAGAAGTGCACTAAGAACTGTTTTTTTCATTGATCATCCTTTTTGATTTAAAGTGAAATTATAATCAGTAAAACTTAAGGGAACTTCGGATCATACATCTATTGGAGCCAGCGTATCATATCTTGGTTGAAACGCTCCAGGGCACGGTTTGTCGCTGCGACATACCCTTTGGCATCGATGGTAGGAGTAGGTTCTCTGTAGCTAAAACGCTTTGTCCTGACCAGTCTTCCCGTCTGTGTATCGATAAGCGAGAGCCCGATCGAGACGACGGCATAGGACTCCTCTCCTCTGATATGGTGCGAGATGTCATAGATCGTACTCTCCAGTCGCAGATCTTCCTGCGCCGTTGAGGCATAAGGGATGACCGCCTTGAAGAGCCTGCTCTGCTGCAGTGTTTGGATGATATCACCCTGCAGGAGCTTGCCGAGATTGTTCGCCCACTGTGCATTCTGATAGTAGCCTCTGTCACCTCCACCATAGGAGAACGCCATCTTGTCACTGATAGGCTCCTGAAGTGTCTGAGGATAGGAGACTTTTATCACCCGGTTTCGATAACCACTATAGGTAGATGGTGTTACTTTACCCGTATCGAATGTATAGAGGTTCAATGGCGGTGCTTCCTTCATCGCACAACCACCTAAAAAAAGTATCGATACTATTATCATCGCTGCATAGGTCTTTTGCATCGTTATTCTCCCGGTCCTCGTCTGGTTTTTCGTGACTTAAAGAAGATATCGCTAGGACTCTGCTTCAACTCTTTTGCCAAGGCATTGATCTGATCGGAGAGGATCTCTATCTCCACAAGTACCGGTTCGAGTATCTTCTTGAGATTGTAATCACCCCTGTCAAGCGTACGCTCCACTTTGAGCGTCACGCGGTTGAAGTTGCGCGTGGTCTGGGTAAACTTCTTTACCGCAGGCAGTGTCGCATCACCGACCTTGACAAAAGAATCAGCCACACGGGAGATATCCGCATTGAGCTTTTTGACCGTCTCTTTGTAGGTAATCAACGTTGCGTTCAGGTCATCCATCATCTTCGCGCCTTTTGCGGTGATCACTTCCGTATGGCTCAATATCCGACTGACATTGCCGATGTTCTTGTCACTGAGCAGCTTTTCCGTCTGTGCTACAAGTCCCGCCAGTCTGTCTGCCAGTGTTCCTACATCTCTCTTGGTCTTGTCAAACCAGGAGGTAGATGAGGGGATGACAGGGATATGGTCTTTGGACGGTTTGAGTGTTTTTGCTTTGTTGGTACCGCCTTCGATCTCAATGGAAAGCAGTCCTGTCACTCCCAGCATCGAAGTATGCGCGACCATATCCTCTTTGATAGGTGTACCGTGTTTGATTGCAAGAAGGATCTCCACCCGTTCGATATCCTTGGGATCAATACGTATCTCTTTGACACGCCCCACCTCTACACCGCGCAGCCTTACGACAGAATCTTTGGAGAGCCCTGCGACCGATTCGGTCATATAGGTTTTGTAGAGATCATACTCCTGATGGAGTCCGTACTTTGCCAGCCAAAAAGAGAAAGTGACCATCCCTATCCCAAACAGCAGTACAAAGATCCCTACAATCGTATAGTTGACCCTACTGTACATCTCCCCTCCCTTTCAGCTTATCCGCGAACTTCTCTTTGGTATACTCGTTCTTAAAGAACTCTTCGACGAACGGATGACTCGAAGCAAGCACCTCTTCCAGGCTTCCTTCGGCAACCACTCTTTTGTCCGCCAGCACCGCCATACGGTCGACGATGCTGAAGATGCTGTCAAGATCGTGGGTGATCATCACGACCGTGATCCCAAGCATCTGACGTAATTCTACTATAAGTTTATCAAAGTTTCGCGCACCGACCGGATCGAGCCCGGAGGTAGGCTCATCGAGAAAGAGTAGTCTGGGCTCCATCGCCAGTGCACGTGCCAGTGCCGCACGCTTGATCATCCCGCCGCTGAGCTCACTGGGGTAGAGAGCACCTACCTGTGCATCCAGACCCACCAGTGCGATCTTGGAGCGTACCAGCCTGTCTCTCATGCGTTTACTCAGAGAGGTATACTCCTTGAGCTGTACTTCGATATTCTCCGCAATGGTCATCGAAGAGTAGAGCGCACCGAACTGAAAAAGCACGCCCCACTCACTCCGCAAACGCTGCGCTTCGTCGAATGTGATACGATCCAGATCGTATCCCAGTATCCTGATCTTTCCCGCATTGGGACGTAGCAGCATGATCATCTCTTTCATCAGTACCGACTTGCCCGAACCGCTCTCTCCTAGTATACCGAAGATCTCATGTTCGTTGATATGCAAAGAGACACCGTCATGGACGGTACGTTCACCGAAACGTGTAACGATCCCCTCCGCTTCAATGATCTTTTTCACAATCCAAGCTCCGTATAGATCACCGAGAAGAGCGCATCGAACGCGATCACCATAAAGATGGCATTGACCACCGAAGCGGTGGTATGCAGACCGATGCTCTCCGTATTGTCAGAGACCTGAAATCCGCGAAAGCATCCGATAGCAGCGATCACGAAGGCAAAGACCGGCCCCTTGATCATCCCGAGAATATAATGCTTGACCTCCAACACCTCATAGAGCCTATCGATAAACTGCTCATAGGAGATCCCGGTTACCATACCTGTAGCGACCATCCCTCCGAATATGCCGACGATATCGGAAAAGAAGATCAACAGCGGCAGTGCGATTATCAAGGCAACAATACGCGGCAGGACAAGGAAGTTGTACGGATCGAACCCCATCGTGCGCATCGCTGCGATCTCTTCGGTGATCTTCATCGCACCGATCTCAGCAGTATAAGCGGAACCGCTGCGCCCTGCGATGACGATCGCCGTGATCATGGGCCCCAACTCCCTGACAATAGAGATCCCTACCGTATCGACGATGAAAATATCCGCTCCAAATTTGGCAAGCTGTACCGCTCCTTGGTAGGCGATGACCATCCCCACCAGAAAAGAGGTCAGCGCAATGATCACCAGTGCGTTGAATCCTGACTGATGAATATGATAGACCGTCTCTTTGATTCGAAATTTACGAGGATGTGCCAGAATATACCCCAGCGTAGCGAAAAGGTGCCCCAGGAAATTGACAAAATCTCTAATATCGGACAGTGTCTCGACCGCCGCTTTGCCCAGCTCTTCGAAAAACCCCTCTTTGCGTGGAGGGATATCTTCGACCATATGCCCTTTGAGCAGTTCATACATCTCTTTTTGAGCGGTAGTATAGTGTGTCACCTCGACATTGGCATGCTGCTTCTGACGCTTGAGATACTCCAAAAAAAGCAACACTCCCGCACTGTCAAAATCCGCTACATCGGAAAGATCCCAAACAACAGATGATGCCCTCGGCAACCGCTCAAGCGCATGCTCTATCTGCGGCACGAAAGAGAGTGTCCACTCCCCTTTTGCCTTGAGTATGAGCCGGTTTTGATCTTCGTGCCATACGATAAATTCCCTCTTCATAGTTTCAATTATAGGTAAGATTGGATTAAGTTTTGGTATAATCCTGCAACAATCACATAAAGGTGGTGTCATGAAGCGTTTTGGACTGCATATCTGGGGAGAGAACAACTTTATTATCGACCAAGACAGGATCGCTGTCAACCATGGTACGACCCCCTCTTTGCTCCAGATCACACAGGAGATACGCGAAAAAGGCTACAAAGGTCCGCTGCTGCTGCGCTTCCCCCACCTCATAGAGAAGCAGATATCTACTCTCTTCAAGACCTTTCAAAAAGCGAGAAAAACGTTCGACTACCAAGGCGGCTTCCATGCGGTCTTCCCTCTCAAGGTCAACCAGTTCCCCAATTTCGTCCATGCGTTGATCGATGTTTCGACAAAGCATCGATACGGTCTGGAGGCAGGCAGCAAGGCCGAACTGATCATCGCCATGAGCAAAACACCCATGGGTGCGCCCATCACCGTTAACGGATTTAAGGACAAGGAGATGATCTCCCTGTGCTTCATCGCGGCAAAAATGGGACACAACATCACCGTCACCATCGAAGGACTTGGAGAGCTTGAGACCATCATCGAGGTCAACCAAGAGTTCAATGCCCATCTAAAAATACCGGTGACCCCCAAGATCGGTGTACGTATCAGACTCCATAGCTCAGGCATCGGTATCTGGGCGAAAAGCGGCGGCTACAGCTCCAAGTTTGGACTGACCTCCACCGAACTGCTACAGGCGTACGAGATGCTCACCCGGCACGACCTTCTCGATCGACTCTGGATGATCCACTTCCATATCGGATCACAGATGGGGGATATCGCACCGCTTAAAAAAGCACTCAGGGAAGCGGGCAACATCTATGCCGAACTCAAACGCCGCGGTGCGACTGGTCTTGGTGCTATCAACATCGGCGGCGGACTTGCTGTAGAGTATTCTCAACATGCGCAAACACAGGAGCGCAACTACTCCCTTGACGAATTTGCCAACGACGTTGTCTATCTGATGCAGGAGATCGCCAAGAACAAAGAGGTAGATGAGCCGGAGATATTTACCGAATCGGGACGCTATATCGCCGCCTCACACTCCGTACTCATCGCACCGGTGCTTGAGCTTTTCTCTCAGGAGTACACTGAAAACGGGCTTCGCCTCAAAAAGAAAAATCCGCCGCTCATCGAGGAGCTCTACGACCTCTACACCACGATTAAACGCAGCAATGCGCGTGAATACCTGCATGATGCCCTTGATCATATGGAGAGCCTTCTGACACTGTTTGACCTTGGGTACATCGATCTGGAGGATCGCTCCAACACCGAGATACTGGTCAATCTCATTATCAAAAAGGCGATCTCCCTGCTTAAAAACGAGGGGATCGATGAGCTCAAGAAACTGCAAGACCGTATTCAGGAGCGCTATCTGGTGAACTTCTCCGCCTTCCAGTCTCTGCCTGATTTCTGGGGCTTGGGACAGTACTTTCCCATCATGCCGCTAGACAGACTCGATGAGAAACCGAGCAACCCGGCAAGTATCTGGGATATCACCTGCGACTCCGACGGAGAGATCGGGTTTGATCGTGATTTTCCACTCTACCTGCATGATATCGATCTGAGCAAAGAGGAGTATTTCATCGGATTTTTCCTCACCGGAGCCTACCAGGAGGTTCTGGGGATGAAACACAACCTCTTTACCCATCCCACTGAAGCGGTGATACGTTTCGATGAAGAGGGGCACTACCACATCGAGGATCTCATTGAAGCACAGGATCTGATGGATGTACTTGACGATCTTGACTACGATACCGGTGTGATCGACAAAACCCTCAAGTACCGGATCGAAGAGTCCGATCTGCTCACGGCGGAAGAGAAGCGGGAGGTACTTGGTAAGCTTTATCTCTATTTAAGCGAAAACAGTTATCTTAAAACCATTCAAGCCATCGAGGAGCGAACCGAATGAACGTCTTTAGACTGATCAAAGAGGATTTTGCCAATGTCAAGCGCAATGACCCGGCACTCCACTCCACCTTTGAACTCTTTTTCAACTATCCCGGTCTCTGGGCACTGCTTTTTCACCGTATCGCCCACTGGTTCTACCAGAAGGGACTGCGATTCATTCCCCGTCTTATCTCCGCACTGGGTATGTTCCTGACCATGATCGACATCCACCCTGCCGCGAAGTTTGGTCGTCGTGTCTTTATCGACCATGGCGTGGGCGTGGTCATCGGAGAGACCGCCGTCATCGGAGATGACGTCCTCATCTACCAGCAGGTCACACTCGGAGGGGTCAGTACCGACCAAGGCAAACGTCACCCTACCATCGGAAACAATGTCGTCATCGGTGCGGGCTCCAAGATACTGGGCAACATCACCATCGGAGAGAACTCCAAGGTCGGTGCCAACTCTGTTGTGGTCAAGGATGTTCCGCCTGACTCCACCGCCATCGGGATCCCCGCACGGGTGATCAGACGCGGCTACGACAAGAGCCCGCTCAGTCACAATAAGATCCCCGATGTCAACAAAGAACTCTTCGAGTATCTGCTGCGCCGTATCGAAGTACTTGAAGAGGCACTACCAAAGATCAAGCAGGAGAAGGTCAAAGAGAAAGACCATGACCTTGAAGAACTCTATGACAGCTTCATCCACTCCATGGATTAGACGAAGCTGCTCTTTACCCCCCTATCAACCGTTTTAGGTTATAATTCTTATCATTTTTCCATACACAAGGGTTTTTTATGCAGCTTACACTTTCCGACCGCATGCAGACACTTTCACCTTCTCTGACCATCGCCATCTCCACGCTTGCGAGAGAACTCAAGGCACAGGGCAAGGATGTCCTATCCTTCTCTGCGGGAGAACCGGACTTTGGCACACCTCAACGCATCAAGGATGCGGCGATCAAAGCGATCAATGAGGGCTTTACCCAGTATACAGCCGTACCGGGCATCCCTGAACTCCTCGAAGCGGTAGCGACAAAACTCAAAAGAGACAATGCTCTATCGTATGCGCCCTCGGACATCATCGTCAGCAACGGTGCGAAACACTCACTCTTCAACCTCTTTCAAGCAGTGATCAACCCCGGAGATGAAGTGATCATCCCCGCACCCTACTGGGTGACCTATCCCGAACTGGTTAAGTATGCTTCAGGCACACCTGTCATCATCGAGACCGATGACATCAGCCAGTTCAAGATCACAGCCGAGCAGCTGAAAGCGGCGATCACTCCCAAGACAAAGATGCTTGTACTCACCTCCCCTTCCAATCCTACCGGATCGGTCTATTCCAAGTCAGAACTGGAGGCGCTCGCAGAAGTACTTGAAGGTACCGATATCCTTGTCGCCAGTGACGAGATGTATGAAAAGCTGGTCTATGGCGTTGATTTCACCGCTACGGCAAGCATCAGTGACGATATGTACCGACGCACCGTCACCATCAACGGATTGAGTAAATCGGTCGCGATGACCGGATGGCGCTTCGGCTATCTTGCCACCCCCAACAAAGACCTTATCGCAGCGATGAACAAGCTCCAGAGCCAGAGTACCTCCAACATCAACTCCATCACCCAGAAAGCGGCGATTCCGGCACTGCTGGGTGAAGTGGATGAGGAGATCGAACAGATGAGAGAAGCGTTCGAGAAACGTGCGCAAGAGGCGGTCAGACTCTTCAACGAGATCGACGGTCTCTCCGTGATCGAACCGCAAGGTGCCTTCTATCTCTTTGTCAATATCAAGGATGTCTCCAACGACTCCATCGCTTTCTGTAAAGAGCTTCTCCAAGAAACCGGTGTAGCGGTCGTTCCAGGGATCGGGTTTGGCAGCGAGGGGTACTTCCGCTTCTCCTTTGCCACCGATATCACCACCATCCGCGAAGGGATCAGACGCATCGAGAAGTTTGTCAAAAACAAGCGTGCCTAACCTATGGCAGCCGCTGCTGCCTCCTCTACCCCACGGAGTTCTTCATGAAACGACTCTTTTTCTCTCTTCTTGCACTTTATATAACATATACTCCCACATCCCAGGCCCGTGAACGTGTTGACTTTTCGATGGTCATTTCAGGTGGTGTCAGTCTGGGCGCCTATGAGTCCGGCTACAACTGGGCAATCATCCGTATGCTTAGCGAAATACGAAAAAAAGGGCTCTACATTGAACCACATCTGCGTGCAGTCGCCGGTGCTTCGGCAGGATCCATCAATGCCCTTCTCTCTACGATGTACTGGTGTCAGAGAGATGATGTCCCGCTGCACAATACGATCCATGACAATCTCTTTTATGAGACATGGGTCAATCTAGGTATTGAAGACCTTGCGATTATGGGGGAAGATCCTCACAACAAAAGTACACTTTTCAGCAGGCGTGGGCTTAAAAAGAAAGCCAACAAGATCATGGCACATTTCAGAAAGCCTCTCTACCGTCCCGGATGTGAAGTGGCATTGGGTATCACGGTCACCAAAGTCACTCCCGTAACGGAGGAGGTCAGCGGGATCAAGATCAAAAACCAACACTTCTCCGTACCACTGACCATCAAAGAGCACCAAGGGCATCTACAGATCGAAAACCGCACGATGCCGCCCAGCACCGACTATTTCATGCATATTCCCGATATCGAACAGACACCGGACAAAATCGTCGATGTACTCTTTGCCTCTTCCGCTTTTCCCGGAGCATTCCAACAGGTTAAACTCGACTATATCTATAAAGGGAAACAGGCTTCACACTACTTCATAGATGGTGGTGCTTATGATAATGTGCCGCTTCAGCTTGCCATTGAGCTTGCCCCTGATGCAAGACTGTTTCTCTTTATGGATCCAAGCAATATGCGTAAAGAGCCCGAAATCAAGGAGAGTGAAAAAGAGGAGATGCCCATAGGCTTTTTCAGCACCAATACGATTCCTCTGCTCAGCAGCCTTGAGATCTATCAGTCCATGATGCTCTACCATGCGATCAACCGATACTTTAGAGGAAACAGCAAATATACCCTGATCCTCTCTTCCCGCTATCATCCGCTGACAGGAAAATATCTCGAGCACTTCGCCGCTTTTCTTGACAGGAACTTCCGACTCTATGACTACCATGTAGGCGTTTATGATGCGATCTACCACCTGGCAAAGAAGCTTCGCACCAACGCTTCCTACCGGCGTTATACACAAGTGGAAGTGATGGACCGCCTTAAAAGCAAACTCGGTATCGATGACGATCCTGAAGCACTTGCCGCCTACAAACTTTTTAGAGATACGGAATTCAAACATATCCATCCAAAAACAACGGATAGGTATTCGGCTATCTATAATGCTTTCGATCTCAATACCACCGATAGTAAACGTTACAGTAATGATGCATTTAAAAGCTTCCTCAAAAAACTTGATCTAGCTTATCTGCCTACACCCAAACGCTCTTTCCTTCGCTATGCAAAAAAGAATCCGAATGAATGGTACCGCCGTCCTCTTCGTATGGTCGTCAACCGTATTACCACACTTGAGAACGACCGCGCGAAGGTCTACAGAGACTACAGCACCGTCGCTACGATGATCAGCATGGGCGCATGGGCGGGCAGTACCTTTATCAAAGAGAAAGACGGATTTGATTTTCTTCCTATCAATGCTCCCGATGACGCCAATCTTACACTTTTACGCAATACGCTTCGGCTTCTTCCCGGAGAGATCGCTGTCGATGCTGCAAACGGCGGTATGAGTTTCGCCTACAATGCACTCTACTATACCAATATGACCTATCTCAGTGGCATAGAAGCAAGAGCCTCCTATATCGTCAGCAGTGATGCACCGGACTTCCTGCGGTTCGATCTTGACGCATTTTACACCCATGATGACTTTTTGACACTGGGCGCAGGTGCCAGCTTATTTGGCGATATGGAAGGGAGTTTCTACAAACGTGACAGTGCCTACGGTTTCAACCTCTATATCGATCTACTTGATATCCTGCGCTTCACCTATGTACGCAGGGATGGCAACATACCCAACAACGATGCACTTTATATCGGTATCGAGAATATCCCAAGCCTTATTTACTGGCTGAGTCGATAGATTATTTTTTTCTAGTCATATGTGTTAGAACATACCAGATCGTTCCAAGCACTGCTACCATCGCAAGCGGTGCAAGCCATGGTCTGGCTTGAATGATCTTGAAAAAAGCGATAATCGACTCACTGGCATAGTAGGCGCTCAGCCCTATGGTCAGTACAAAAATGATCGAGGCGAAGAAATTGAAGAATACGAACTTTTTAAAGTCATACTTCGCCAGTGCCATCGAGATAGGCACCAGCGTCTTCACCCCGTAGATGAACTTCTGGATAAAGATCGCCAGCACACCGTACTTACGCATGATCAGTGTCGC
>CAYPWA010000017.1:0-11275 GCA_964414325.1 uncultured Sulfurovum sp.
GATCATGTCTCTTTACTCTCCATTCCGTTACAGCGGGCAAGAGAGTGGATCGAAGAGCACCCGGAGTTCAACAAGGCTTTTTTGCCCTATCTCGGTGAACAAATGCGTTCACTCGAAGCCTTCGGAGAATCTCTGGTCTTTCACGATACCACCACACGTCTTGCCAACTTGATTTTAAAACATACGGATACATGCAATGATAAAGAGGTACACTATCCGGTCAAACTGATCAACAACCTCTCCCATGAGTCACTCGCAGAAATGATAGGATCGGTACGTTCTGTCGTGAGTACGCAGATGCATAAGCTCAAGGAGGAGGGTGTCATTATCAGTCGGAGGGGTCATCTGGCGGTAGAGAATCTTGAGAAACTGGTGAAAAAGTGCGAACTCTTTCATCATCAGAGCTGATCTGTCAGCCAGCGGACAGTCTCGCTCTGCCGACTTGCGTTATACTTTCCATGATCTTTATACCAAATGTGACTTTTGGTTCATAGCATATTAACACCAAAGAGATATAATCATATTAGAACAACAAAACCAAACTTTCAAAGGATAGACAATGTGGAAACACCCAAAAGAGCTTGAACAACTTGAAGTGTTTAAAAAGAATGCCAAAACGGTCGGTGTGATCATGATGATCATCGGATTTCTCGGAGCGATGTTCCCTGTGGTAGCGTCATTGACGACCGTAATATTTGTAGCGTGGATGCTGCTTTTCAGTGCGTTTATCGTGGGATGGTTTACCTACAAGACGGATGCGAGTGACTGGAGAGGGTGGCTCAAAGCGCTGATCTTCTTCGGTGTGGGGGTCTATATGATCGTCTCGCCTGCAGGCGGGATCGCGACACTGGGACTGCTCTTTAGCATCTACTTCTTTATGGATGCTTTCAGCGGATTTACACTGGCAGCCTCTTTCTACCCCAACAAAGGGTGGGGCATATGGACGATCAATGCGATCCTGTCGCTGATCATAGCCGTGCTGTTTGTGGTGGGATGGCCTCAGACATCTGTTTTGTTGATCGGACTGCTTGTGGGCTTCAGCCTCTTCTTTGACGGACTGGCACTGGTCATGGGTGCGAATATCTTTGAGAAAGTCTTCAAAGATGGCGGAGAAAAATAGCGCAAAAGCCTTCGGGCTCTGGTCGGCGGTTCTTCTGGGGATCGGCTCCATGGTGGGTGCGGGTATCTTCATCGTGATCGGTGAAGCCGGTGCCATTGCGGGTAATCTGGTGTGGCTCTCGTTTATTCTGGGCGGCATGGCGGCGCTTTTTAGCGGCTATTCGCTTGCCAAGCTGGCGGTTGCCTATCCCTCTCGAGGAGGGATTGTGGAGTATCTGGTGCAGGGGTTTGGAGAAGGGGTCTTTTCCGGCAGTGCAGGTGTGCTCTTCTACTTTTCGCAGCTCATTGCCATCGCTGCGGTCGCCAAATCGTTTGGTGCCTACGCGGCAACCTTCATTCCCCACAGTGCCGCATGGGTTCCCAATGCCTTCGCACTGGGGATCATGACCCTCTTTATCCTTATCAATCTTATCGGTGCTTCGTTGGTAGCGCGCTCGGAGAATATCATTGTCGCGATCAAGCTCAGTGTACTAATCCTCTTTGTCGGTGCAGCACTCTTCTATGTCGACCCGCAGCGACTCTCCGTAGCGGATATGCCGCCGGTGAGCGATATGTTTTTTGCCGTAGGGCTGACCTTCTTCGCCTATCAGGGCTTCAGTGTCATCACCAATACGGTAGAGGATATGCAAGACCCTTCCAAAACGGTACTGCGTGCAATGACCATCACCATCATCCTTGTAGGAGTGCTCTATGTGGCGACAGCGATCGCCGTACTGGGGAATCTTCCGCTTTCGGAAGTCATCAAAGCCAAAGACTACGCGCTGGCGGAAGCGGCACAGCCGATCTTTGGCAATATCGGTTTCAAGGTGATGGCAGCCACGGCACTGCTGGCGACGGCCTCGGCGATCAATGCCACACTCTATGCCGCTACGGAGATCGGCTATACGCTGGCAAAGGAGGGCAACCTGCCCAAAGCCTATACCTACAACGTTCACCAGTCCTTCGAAGGGCTGATCATCAGTGGTCTGTTGATCGTGCCTATGATCCTCTTCCTTGATCTTTCTCAGGTGACGACCATCGCGGCACTGGTGGTGCTGATCATACAGGGACTGACACACGTGGGACACCTGATGCGCATCAAGCAGACGGGTGCCAATGTCACTGCCGTCGTACTGGCAATCGTCAGTATGTTTGCGATCGCAGGGTTAACGCTCTATCATACAAGTGAGAAGATGCCTCATCTTGGTTTCTACCTGTTCGGAGCATTGGGTATGGCGTTCGGTGTGGAGATCGCACTGCGTATCCTGACCAAAAGGGAGATCGTCAAGCAGACACATAAAGGGCTCATTTCAAGTTTTGAAGATATAATAGAGCATAGGAGAAAATGATGATAGAGATAACCAAGGCGCTACTCTTTAGTTTCAAGGAGATCCTTCGCTGGCAAACGATGAAATACATTGTACTCAGTGGTGTGATGGTAACACTGATATGGTTGGGACTGGGATATATGCTCTGGGATGGGATCGTGTCATTGAGTGCAAAGATCGTGGATATGGTACCCTTTTCGATGATACGCTCCAACGGTGCGTGGATGCTCTCGACCTTTTTGTGGTTTCAGCTGACGCTGGTAACTTTCGCCCTGATCTTCGCCTTTTTCGGCAACCTCATTTTACGCAGCGTCTCTAAAGAGAAGTATTCAATCTTCTCACTGCTTACACTGTTTGGTTCAGCGCTCTTCTGGGGTGTTGTCTGGTTTGCCAAAGGGGATTATATCTATGCGCAGTTCCTCAAGCTGCTGACATGGTTACCTTTTGAAACGGTTGAGAAGGGGATCGCCTTTCTGATCGGCTTCTACATCATCTATAACGCCATCGTGGTCAGTATGCTCTTTGTCACCAGTATCTTCAGTGAACCGATCATTGAGGATATCGAGATCCGTGAGTTCGAAGAGGACAATGTCGTCAGAAAGAATGTTCCCGGGACATTCCGTTATACCTTCAAAGATAGCCTGATTTTCATCGGTCTCTCGATCGTTGCGTTTCCGCTGCTTTTTATTCCATTATTGAATATCTTTGTCCAGATCGCACTCTGGATGTGGCTGACCAAAGATACGATCAGCTACGATGCATTGGCATTGACCCATGAGAAAGTAGAGAAGGCACTGGTGAAACGTTATGCACCGGGTATCTGGATCATCACGATTGTCACCGTACTCTTCAACTTCGTCCCCGTACTCAATATTTTTGGTCCTTTCTTTGGACTGATCGCGATGTTCCACTACATCCGGGAACATAAGGATGAGGCCTAATATGATGAAACTGTTATGGATCATGGTCATGTTTGTCGGATCGCTATGGGCGACGGATGCGACACTCGCCGCAAAGCATCTGGGAGCTGAACAGAACTATGCACAGGCGGTAGCCAAAGCCCGAAACACAGGCAAAATGCTGGTGATGGTGGTGGTCAAAGAGCACTGCAGGTGGTGTCAGAAGCTGGTGGATCGTACACTCAGCGATCCAAAGGTACAGAAGCGTTTGGGAGAGGAGTTCGTTACCCTGATCGTTGACAAGGACGATACCTACCCCGCTACGTTCAAAGAGGACTTCTTCCCCTCTATCTTCTATATCGACCCCAAGACAGAGCAGAGTGTCTATGAGAATGTCGGCTATGTGGGGGTCAAGTGCTTTATCAACGATCTTGACGGGGCGATCAAGACACGTCATGCGCTTTATGATCAATAAGGCGCTTTTTTAGCCTAAAACTTTAACTCTTTTTGTTACAATAAATCAATGTGATATAAAGAAAGGGGTAGGAGATGATCCTAAAGCTGATCGCCGCAGCAGTGTTGACCGGTTTGATCAGCGGATTTTTTATCACATTCTATGAACTTCTGATCACTTTTCTAACCTACTTTTTCTTTATGGGAGATCCCTACAAGACGATCCCGACACTTCCGACGTGGTATCTGTATGCACTGCCTACGGTGGCGATCTTTATCGTCAACTATCTTATCAGCAAAGACAAACATATCCGTGAGTACGGTGTGAGTGAGATCGCCGACTCCATTGCGGGCAACGAGATGAAGATCAAGATCAAGACGCTTTTTCTCAAGGTCGTCGCTTCCGCACTTTCGCTCTCGACGGGCTTTGCCGTCGGGACGGAGGGACCCAGTGCTGGGATCGGTGCGATGATCGCCTATCAGATCCATCGTCTGTTCCGTCTGCCGCAAATGCTCATCAAGATGATGATCAGTGTGGGAGCGAGCAGCGGGATCGCAGCGATCTTCGTCTCACCCATCACCGGTATGGCGTTCGCGATCGAAAATATCGCCTATCAGTTCATCAAACAGTATATTACCTATCTGATCCTCGCCTCGGTCATCGCTTTTGCCGTAAGCATCAACTATCTGGAGCCGATCATCTTTCAACACTCCACAGGCAGAAGACTCGATAGCGAATATATGATCGCCAACCTGCTCTTTATCCCTTTTATTACGGCGTTTGTTTATTTCTACCTCTTTCTCAAGCAGCGACTTCTGCATATGATCGATCTGGAGATATTCAAGTCTTTCAGTAAGTATCGTAACTACATCTTTGCATTGATCGGCGGGAGTGTGGTGGGGACGGTACTGCTCATCGAGCCGCATGCGGCGTTCTCCGGCAAAGCGGTGGTCATGAACTTGATGAACGTGGAGAACCACATTCCCTTCTACTTCATCCTTGGGATCATTGTACTGCGCATCATTGGTACAACTGTCGCGATCTACTCTAACGCCGTAGGGGGAATCTTCCTGCCGCTGATGAGCATTGGTGCACTGATCGGGTATGGGTTTGCGGAGCTCTTCTCTCATCTGCACTTTACGGTAGAACCCTTCTATTTCGCTGCGATCGGTGCGGCGGTCTTTATGGGGGTACTGATGAAACTGCCGCTGACGGCGGTCATTCTGGCGATGGAGACAACATTTGACTACAATGTCGTGGTCGCGACGGGGATCAGTGTGGTGCTGGTGGAGTACCTCTCCAATATCTACTTCCATATACGGAAACTCAGTGCCACCAAAGCCTACAAGCGCCCTGAAAAGCTCAGCACTGACAAAGAGACTGACAACATGTCAGAGAAGAAAACGACACAAGAGAACAAAGACTGATGCCGGTATATTACCTTCGTATGATGGCATTTTTCGCTGTGTTGATTATGCTGTTGCTGTTATGGTGGTCATGGCAGGCGTATCATCGTAAAAAGCTTAAAGAGAAGATCGCAGCGATGCCTTTTCCCGAAAGCTATCGTAAAGTATTGCAAAAGATTCCGCACTACCAACGGCTTAGCAAGGAGGATAAACATCGGATAGAACGATCCATCCTCTACTTCATCCATACCAAGACATTTGTCGGGGTCAAGATGGAGGTCACCGAGGAGATGAAAGCCGTCATCGCTTTCTACGCCTGTCTGCTGTTGCTTCATCTGCCCCAGAAGGGCTGTTACGATGCCTTGCGTACGATCATTCTCTATCCTTCGACGGTTATCTATGATGCGGTCAGAGAGAATGGAGGCATCTATACCAAAGAGAAGTTCCTCATCGATGGACAGTCTGTGGGCGATACGGTCGTGCTGGTATGGCACGATGCAAAGTTCGAAGCCTACCATCTGAGGCATGACAATGTGATCGTACATGAGTTTGCCCATGAGATCGACTTCATGGACGGTATGGCAGATGGTGTACCGCCGATGGAGCGTTCGAAGTACCATGAGTGGACCTCGGTACTTTTCAAAGACTACCAAAAACTGCACGACGTTGCACTCAAGAACAGAGAGTGGGGCAAATACAAACTGCTCGGTGAATACGCCGCGACGAATGAAGCGGAATTCTTCGCTGTGGTAACCGAGCGTTTCTTCGAGTCACCACACAGCCTCAAACGACACTTTCCCGAACTCTACGAGGAGCTCAAGGATTTTTACCGGATCGATCCTGTAGCATTGGTGGAGAAGTAAGGATGTTTCGCAAAGGCTTTTGGGGTGTCATTCTCATCTTGGTAGTGATTTTGGCATTGACATTGCGCATCTACCGCATCGACGGAACGAGTATGAACTACGGTTTGGTAGAGAATGATATCGTCATCAGTCAACGGGTCTTCGAGACAATTCGACGAGGAGATCTACTGGTGATGCGTCATCCTGAAGATCCCGAGAAGAGGCTCTACATCAAACGCTGTGCTGCTTTACCTTCGGACAGCTTTTTCGAAAAGAATCGGGCTTTTTATCTTCAGCTTGAGAGCAATAGCACCAAGACAAAGCAGTGGGCGGATCGTTACCGTCTTACGGCAGTGAAGACCCCTTTGGGATACTTTCTCAAAGAGCCTTATCGACGCTACTATGGCGTTGTCCATGACTGGGGGCTGCGTGTACCTTCGGAGTTGACCACATTACCATTTCAGAAAGTGAAAAAGGGGCATTATCTGCTATTGGGAGATTTCAGGGACAACTCCGCAGACAGCCGTTTTTTCGGTGCGGTACCGCGGAGCTGGATTATGTCGAAGGTAATTCTGATTGTTAAATTCCCCAGAAGCTGGAAGGCACTTCTGAAGATCAAAGAGGCAGATTAGACCAGTCCCAGTTCGGCGAGGATCGCCTCAACCTTCGGAGAGATTTGTGCGAGTTCATTGATGAAGGTACCCCAGGCTTTATCCTCAGCATACCACTCTTCGATGTGCTTGAAAGAGTTGCTCTTCTCCTCTTCGGTCAGCTCGTTGGACTTATCGATGTTCTCTTTGATTCGCTCAAGATGTTTTAGATTACTTTGGCTCATAAATATCCTTTCTAATAGTTATCGTATTTACCTTCGGCGATTTCCTGCTTGACTTCATCAAGCGCTTCCTGCATTGTTTTGACGATCAATTCGGCAGATACCTTGTCATCATTCTCGGGAATATCCCAGTCGAAGATCTTCATATTGGCTTTGAATATCAGTCTTAGTTCGGTTTTGATGCTCGATCGCATCTTTTCGATCTCTTTTTCCTGTGGTGTCATTGTTTCATCCTTGTATGCTTATGAGTTAAATCATAATAACACTTTTTCATTAATAAAATGGGTATAAGTTTAACAAAATGTGGTATAGTTTTTCAAAATTTGACAGAGGAGACCACTTGATGAGAAAAGCACTCTTTTTACCCATCCTTCTAAGCGCAGTTTTGGCGGCGCAGAGCGTGATAGACTATGACCAGACCTATACCGGAGAAGGGCAGCGTCTTTACGATAAGCAGCATCGCGGTGTGCCCTTCAGCGGGGAGGTGCGTTTCTATTACAAAAACGGCAAGCTCAAAGAGCAAAGCAGCTACCGAAACGGCATCAAAGAGGGGCACAGTACTACCTGGCACAAGAACGGCACCAAAAAAGAGGAAGGAAGCTACCAAAACGGCAAAAAAGAGGGCATCTTCACACGCTGGTACACCAACGGACAAAAACGCAGCGAGATCGGATTTCACAACGGAAAACGTGACGGCGAAACGAAACTCTGGTACAAAAGCGGCGAGAAGCGGCTGATCTATCATTTTAAGAACGGCAAATATGACGGTGAGAATATCTCCTGGTATCCAAACGGGCAGATCAAAGAGATCACACACTATCAAAACGGCAGTAAAGAGGGAGCATACAGCTACTATTCCAAAGAGGGAAAACCGTTGGAGAAAGCGACCTTCCTGCACCATCGAAAGCATGGGTTGCATGAGATGTGGTACAGCAACGGTCAGAAGAAAGTAGAGCATACTTTTAAAAACGGTGTATTGGATGGTAGAGAGCGCATCTGGTTCTCCAACGGTCAGCTGCAGCATGATGTAGTCTTCAAGAACGGTCAGCGTCAAAACGGCGGACATTACTGGCAAGAGAACGGAAAGCAGGTACAGTGAAGACAACAGTTAAAAGAAGTGTAGGATTATGGGGTGCAGTCGCCATCGGGATCGGTGGAATGGTTGGCGGAGGGATCTTCGCAGTATTGGGAGAGGCGGTCTCACTGGCACACGGAGCGACTTTTGTTGCGTTCTTTATTGCCGGTGCGGTAGCGCTTCTGACGGCGTATGCCTATGCCAAGCTCTCTGTTGCGATTCCCAATCGGGGCGGTACGGTCGTTTTTGTAGATAGGGCATTCCAAAAAAATCTACTTTCAGGAAGTGTCAACCTGATGCTCTGGCTAAGCTATCTGGTGACCATCTCGCTCTATGCGACGGCATTTGCCTCCTACGGGGCGACCTTTTTCGCAAAGCCTACCCCGGCATGGCTGGAACATACCCTTATCACCGTGGCAATTTTGCTTCCGATGCTCATCAACCTTGTCAGTGCCTCTTTTGTCAGTAAATCGGAAACCGCCTTTGTATTCATCAAGGTTACCCTGCTGTTGTTGATCATCGTTTCGGGGATCTTTTTTGTCGATACTGAACGTCTCTCTCCCGCACACTGGGAAGCCCCTATGGCGATCGTCACTGCAGGGATGATCATCTTTGTTGCGTATGAGGGATTTGAGCTTATTGCAAACGCTGCCGAAGACATTGTAGAACCTCAAAAGAATCTACCGCGTGCACTCTATATAGCCGTTGGCTTTGTGATTTTTTTGTATGTGATGATCTCTGTCGTGACCGTCGGAGTCGTCAGCGAAGAGAAGCTGATGGTTGCCAAGGATTATGCACTGGCTATTGCTGCTGAACCGGCAATGGGGCATCTAGGCTTTACCCTTGTAGCGATTGCGGCACTGCTTTCGACCTTCTCAGCGATCAATGCGACAATCTACGGCAATGCAAGACTGGGATACTTCCTTGCCAAAGAGGGACGGCTGCCCAAGAGCTTGGCACATGAAAAACGACACATTCCGGATGTGGGGGTCTGGGTGACCTCATTGTTGAGTATTCTGCTTGCCAATACCATTACATTGACACAGATCGCCATTATCGGAAGTGCGGGTTTTTTATTGATCTTCTTTGTGGTCAACCTCTCCGCCTGGCGTATGAGAGCGTTGATCGGAGCCCATACTTTTATACTCGGTACGGGTATCCTTGCCAGTGGACTGGCACTCATGACACTGCTCTATCATACATGGGACAAAGACCCCAAAGCGGTCGCGGTCTTTGTCACCTTTATCGTGATTTCCGTGCTCTTCGAACTCTTTTACGGACGGATGGTGCGGGGACAGTTCTTTGCACGAGAATATTAGACAAGATGCTGAAGACCCTTCTGTGCTTTTTCATATCCGAGTGATATCATCTCCTCGGCTCTGTCAAACTCCAGTGTCCCGCAGGCGTTGCGTGCGATCTCTATGAGATGGTCCGGCGGATAGGCGGCAAGCTTTTCTCTGGCGATCGTACTTTGCATCGCATCGAATGCCTGGTTGGCGATATCGTAGGCATCAAGATCAATGTCGGTTACCCGCGATGCAGTGTGCTTGATCTTGCGAATAAAGTGCTTGATACGTGCTTTGAGATCCTTCTCTTCGGTAGGAAGAGGATCGATCAATGGTGATTTGGACGGTGCTGTCTCAACCTGTGCGAGTTTACCTCCGAGATTGACGGCAATGGTCATATCTGTGTCGTCATGGAAAGTGGGGGCGATAGGAACAGGATTGAGTACACCGCCGTCGATGAGTTGTATGCCGTTTCGCTCTACCGGAGTGAAGAAGAGAGGAAGGGAGATAGAGGCACGAATGGCATCAAAGAGCCTGCCGTCGTTGATCCATACCTCCTTTTCACGTCCGATATCCGAAGCGACAGCGGTATATCTCAGCGGAAGATCCTCGATGTGCTGATCGCCTACGATCCCGATGAGGGTATTGATGATCTTGTCGCCTTTGATTAGTCCGCTGCTCTCCCACGCAAGGTCAAGCAGGGCGATGATGTCCATCTTGTCGATCGCTTTGACCCACGATTCGAACTCATCGAGCTTGCCCATCGCATAGACCCCGCCGATGAGCGCACCCATCGAAGAACCGGAGATTGATGCAATCTTGAAGTCATGCTCCTCAAGCCATCTGATCACTCCGATATGCGCAAGCCCGCGAGCCCCGCCGCTGCCAAGAACGAGGGAGATACGTTTTGAATTAGAGTTTTTCAATTGAGAGTGCTTCCATCCGTTTTTTCATTTTTTTCAATATTTTGTCTATTGTATCAGAAATTTCTTCGAGAGTCACTTTATATGTGATTGCTTTGTCTAGATCCGATTTTTCGAGTTTGAGTTTTTTCTTTTTTGAACCGAAGAGAGAATGTTTTCTATTTTTTTCTGTTTTTTTCAACAGTTGGCATATTTTATTGTTCTCTTCCAGCCACTCCTGATTAAGACAGTAGAGTTCTTTGATCACATCGGAAGTATAGTATTTTTTTAAGATCTTCTCACGGGATTCTATCCAGTCTTCAAGTGTACATATATAGGCTTTTTTACATTTTTCCGCATCGATTGCGATCCTATTGGTGATGAACTGTACCAGTTTCATACGGTTATCATTGTATTGTTTCAAGATTTTGAACTCAGTCAGTAGATCCTCTTTGGTCATCTCTTTTCCTTCTATGATGATGAATATATGGTTGAACTCTATCATATCGGGACTAAATAGTCTTACTACCGTCTGTTACCGTTCTGTAATAGGTATGCTTTAAAATCACATAAAAACAACAAAGGAAAGTGTAGTGAATGCCGCGATGAAGAGACAACATCAATATCAGGAGATCATCCTCGATCCGAAACGCTATATCGTAAGTAAAACCGATACCAAAGGTGTTATCACCTATGGGAACGATTATTTTGTAGAGATATCCGGCTATGTAGAAGCGGAACTGATTGGTCAGCCTCATAATATTATACGCCACCCTGACATGCCCAAAGTGATTTTCAAGCTCATGTGGGACAGGATCAAAGCGGGAGATACGATCATGGCACTTGTCAAAAATGAAGCGAAAGATGGTCGTTACTATTGGGTCGTGACGGAATTTGAGTCCAAAAAAGACAAACTGACCAACAAAATAAGCGGATATACTGCATTTCGAAAAGCGGCACCGAGACAGGCGATAGAATCGATCGAACCACTCTATGCAAAGCTGCGCGAAATCGAAGATGTCTCAGGTATGGAAGGAGCAGAGAATTATCTTATCGGTTTTCTTGAGGAAAAAGGACTCTCCTATGATGAGTTTATCGATCGTCTTGTAGGAAACAAAGGTCTTTTCAAGATTTTTTTCCAGGCGATGAAGAA
>CAYPWA010000018.1:0-345 GCA_964414325.1 uncultured Sulfurovum sp.
TCTTCTCTTTCTTACCGTAAGAGTGTGTACCCGCCTGTGCCGTAGAGGTCGTCGCTCCAATAGGAGTAGCGGACGATCTCTGACCACCCGTGTTGGCATAGTTCTCGTTGTCAAGACAGATATAGGTGAAGTCATGCCCTCTCTCGAACGCTCCGGACATCCACTGGAATCCGATATCGAATGTTGAACCGTCACCTCCGAATGCAACGAACTTAACCGGTGCATCGGGATCTTTGAGGGTACCGCGTTTCTTTCTTGCTTTCCACATCGCTTCCGCACCGGAGACCGCAGATGCGGCATTTTCAAATCCGATGTGGATCCATGAAGTGTCCCATGAAGTGAATG
>CAYPWA010000018.1:355-11129 GCA_964414325.1 uncultured Sulfurovum sp.
CCCAGTGTTGGTAGAGATGACAAGGTTGTCATCTGTACAGTTCATAAGCTCTCTAACGATCATAGAGTGTGCACATCCTGGACAGAGAGTGTGTGCACCCTCAAAACGATCGTTCGCCGTTGAAAATTCTTTTAAGTTCTTTACTGATGTAATCGCCATGATTAGCTCCTTTTTGTCTGGAAGAATCCAAGCTTCGGTCCTCTGAGTCCTGAGAACTGCTGGATATCCGTTGTAATATAGCCTGCATCGGCATTATCTTGCTGCTCCTGGAAGATCTGCTCCGCATCTCTGACCGCGAAATCTCTTCCGCCGAGACCATAAATATAGTTGGTCACGAGCGGACGATTAGGTGTCGTGTAGAGTGCTGCGGAAACCTCGTTGTAGAAGGCACCCATCGCACCACCCGGTGCCGATCTGTCAAGTACTGCAACAGACTTGGTATTTTCCAGAGCCTCTCTTACTAGATCAAATGGGAACGGTCTAAATACACGAACCGCGACCACACCGGCTTTGACACCTTTCTCTCTCATGTTCATCGCAGCAACACGTGCGGTCTCTACCGTCGTACCGAGTGCGACGATCGCCACATCTGCATCATCCATCATATAGGATTCCACTCTGTTATACTTGCGTCCGCTGACTTTCTCAAACTCTGCGAAGACATCGTCGATGACGGTTCGTGACTCCATAAGTGCCTTGTGCTGCTTCGCTTTGTGCTCGAAGTGCCAGTCCTCTTCCGTCTGCGCACCATAGGTGACCGGTCTGGAGAAGTCAAGCATATCATCTACCGGATCGATCTCGCCTACAAACTTGAATGCCTCTTCATCCGTAAGCGGATAGACGTTCTGCGCTGTGTGCGATGTGATGAATCCGTCCTGATGTACCATAACCGGAAGTCTGACATCGTGATGCTCACCGATCCTGAACGCACAAAGTGCCAGATCGTATGCCTCCTGTGAGTTAAACGCACCCATTTGGATCCATCCGCTGTCACGTCCGAGATACATATCGGAGTGGTCGCCACGTACGTTGAGCGGAGATGCCAGCGCACGGTTGACGACATTGAGTACGATAGGGAGTCTCATCCCCGATGCCTGATAGAGTACCTCCACCATCAATGCAAACCCCTGAGAAGATGTTGCTGTAGAGACACGTCCGCCGGCAGCAGCCGCACCGACACATGCGGACATCGCACCGTGCTCGGACTCAGCCATGACGAACTCACCGTCAATATATCCGTTCGCCACATACGCACCGTAGTTCTCGACGATCGGTGTAGAAGGGGTAATAGGATAAGCCGCAACTACATCCACCTTTGCTTGTCTCAGCGCCTGGGAAGCAGCGTAGTTACCGTCCCAAACTTCTCTTTCGTTCAAATCAAATTTTTCTGCCATAACAGCCCCTTACTTCTTTTCTTTTTTCTTTTTTTCCGGCCACTGGGACAGTGCTGTCTCCAGGTCTTCCTGTTCGTTGAACATCAGGAGTGATTTCGGGTTGGTAGGACAAACCTCCACACAGACTTCACACCCTTTACAGTGATCGTAATCGATCCCGAGCATCTGCTTGTCTCTTGAGATAATCGAAGAGTCCGGACACCATACCCAACAGTTCTGGCAGTCGATACAGACATCGATGTTGAATACAGGTTTCTGTACCCTCCATGAAGCGACCGTTGCCGTATAGGAGTTGAAGTGAGAGTAGTTTCTCTCCTCTGCTTTGAGGTGTGCAATGTTGCTTGCATCCCCCTCAAATGAAGGGAGTACGCTCCCCTGTGTAACTTCATCCCATCCCATGAGGTCTTTTCCGGCCTCAAGCTCGTGGATACCCCTGATATCCTGTGCACATAGTTTTAGATCTTGCATTGTCGCTCCTCTTAGTTGACTTCGTTATACGCTCTGGTGATCGCCTGCATGTTGCCATCGATGATCTTCTGTGGGAACTTCTTAAGCACCCGTTTCATGTTCTCAAGGAAGTAATCCAGCTCGAACATACGCGAGACCTTGACGAACGCACCCAGCATCGGCGCATTGGGGATCGATCTTCCGATCGTATCAAGCGAGATCTGGATACAGTCGACGACGAACACTCTGTCCTCTTTGCCCTCAAGTGCAGGGATCTCTTTGATCAGATCCTCTTTGTTCAGGTGTGAGGTAATGATATATTTCGTTGTCTCTTTGTCGTTCATCGTAATGTCATCTGTCATTGCCAGCGCGGGGTCGATCACGAGTACATAGTCAGGATACATGAACTTCTCATGGGTAATGATCGGTTTGTCATCGATCCTGTTATAGGCTCTCAGGGCCGCCCCTCTTTTCGCTGATCCGTAGAGTGCGAAGGCCTGAACCTCTTTTCCGGTAGTGGCGACGATGTCACCCAGACTCTTTGCACCGGTTACGGCACCTTGACCTGCACGGCTATGCCATCTGATCTCAATCATAGTTTCTCCTCATAGTGGTTAAGTAGCTGAGTATACACCCAAACTGCTGAAATTTCATCCCATTGTAATGGCGACACTCTTAAATTGTGCTTGAAATTACAATTTTTTTAACTTCACGTTATGATGCGACGATAAATTTCACAGCTTCCAACGCATTTGGCGCAAGATTGGCGGTATGTCGTGCCAGTTCATCTTGCGATGCGTAGCCGCAGGTGACAGCAACACTGTTGATCCCTGCTGCATCGGCCGCACCGATATCCATCGGTGTATCGCCTATCATCCAACACCTATTTCTATCAGCATTTAACTTTGAGAGCGCTTTAAGTACGGGTTCGGGATGGGGTTTGGGATGGATCACATCCTCTCTGCCGATCAAGACATCAAAATAGTCCATCACCCCCATATACTCCAGCATCTCCCGCGAATATGCCGCTGTCTTGGTCGTCACGATTCCCAGTTGTGCATGCTTGTCTGCCAGCCTGACCGCTTCCATCGCATCGGGAAGCAGCAGGGTCTTTTGACAGGAGATCTTGCGGTAGTGCGCCTTGTAGGCATCCACATGCGCCCAGACCTTCTCCTCGCTCACACCGAGTGTACGGAACATCGCATCCAGCGGATGCCCGATCTCCGCTTTGATGGCTGCTTCATCGGGTAACACCTCGCCGAATTCTCCCAGTGCCACCGCAAAACTCTCCAGTATCGCCTCGGTCGAGTCGATCAGTGTGCCGTCCAGATCAAACAGTATGGTCATATGTTTCCTTGATAGTGATGTGCGGCAGCTTGGGGGCTGCTGCCAACAGTGTTTGGGTATAGGAATGTGTGGGTGCTTCCATCACCCTCTTCACACTACCTTGCTCCACGATCTTCCCCTGCCGCATCACCGCTACCTCATCGGCGATATAGGGGACAATGGAGAGATCATGCGTAATAAAGAGATAGCTTACCCCCGTCTCCTCCTGCAAGCGCTTTAGTAGTGTAAGCACCTGTGCACGCACCGTCACATCCAGTGCGGAGGTAGGCTCGTCACAGATGATCAGTTCGGGCTTCACAGCCAGTGCGCGGGCGATCCCGATGCGCTGCCGCTGCCCGCCGGAGAACTCATGTGCATAGCGGTAGAGATACGCCGCGTCAAGCTCCACCTTCTCCAGCAGTTGCCCCAGATAGACATCCTGCGCCTCTCGCTCTTGGGGACCGACCCCCAGACTCTCCATCCCCTCTCTGAGGATCTCTGCGATGCGCATACGCGGATCGAGCGCACTGAAAGGATCTTGGAAGATCACCTGTATCTTCTGTCGATAGCGGCGTCTCTGATAGCCAGAGAGGGTGGAGAGATCGACACCGTTGAAGCGGATCGACCCCTCGGTGATCGGCACCAGCGAGAGGATCGCCTCTCCCAATGTACTCTTGCCGCTGCCGGACTCCCCTACCAGTGCGAGTGTCTTACCTTTTGGGATCGACAAGGAGACCCCGTCAACCGCTTTGACATACCCGACCGTTCGTTGCAGCAGCCCTTTTTTGATCGGAAAGTAGATCTTGAGATCCTCCACCTCCAGCAGTGGCTCACACTCTTTAGTCTCAAAGGAAGAGGAGAGTCCCAAGGCATCCTTGAGCAGTCTGCGGGTATAGGGGTGTGCCGGAGCGCTGAAGAGCTGTGCCGCACTCGCCGTCTCTACAATCTGCCCCGCTTTCATCACGGCAATGGTGTCCGCCATCTGTGAGACCACCGCCATATCGTGCGTGATAAAAAGGATCGAGAGACCGCGTGTGCGTTTGATACGCTCAAGCAGTGCAAGCACCTGTGCCTGTACCGTTACATCCAGTGCCGTGGTAGGCTCATCGGCAATGAGCAGCTCAGGCTCACACGCCAGTGCCATCGCGATCATCACCCGCTGTTTCTGCCCGCCGGAGAGCTGATGGGGATAGCGGTGATAGGTACTTTTGGGATCGGGAAGGGAAACCTCATCAAAGAGTGCATAGACTCTCTCCTTCACCTCCGATCCGGATAGTCTCAAATGCAGCTTCAGTACCTCGGCAACCTGCTCACCCACACGCATTACTGGGTTGAGTGCGGACATGGGCTCCTGAAAAATCATGGCGATCTTTTTGCCTCGGATCTTCTGCATCCGATACTCAGGCAACACAAAGAGCGACTGCCCCTCAAGGATGACATCCCCGCCGCACACGTCGATAGAGGGAGGCAAGAGGCGCATGATCGCCAATGAGGTAAGCGACTTGCCGCTGCCGGACTCTCCTACCAGTGCGAAGGTCTCCCCTTGTGAAACCGAGAAGCTGACCCCGTCAAGCACTCTCCGCCCATCTGCTTTTAAAGTAAGGTTTTCAACCTGTAACAACTTCATACTCTATTCCTCGGGTCAAGGATATGCTGCACACGATCGGAGAAGAGGTTGGCGGCAAGTACGAGCAAGAACATAAAGGCAAACGAAGCGAACAGCGACCACCACACCATCGGTTCACGTGCCATCTCAAGTCGTGCCTGATTGATCATGTTTCCCCAGCTGTACATGGTCGGATCGACACCGACACCGACATAGGAGAGCACCGCCTCGGCAAGTACCAGACCGGAGAAGTCCAGCACGACGGAGATAAGGATGATGTGGGTCAGGTTGGGGACAATGTGCCGTGCCATAATGCGCCATCGGCTCACACCGAACGCTTTGGCGGCTTTGACATAATCCATCTTCGCGATACGCAGTGTCTCCGCACGTAGCAGGCGGCACAACCCCGTCCAGCTTGTCACGCCAAGGATCAGCACTAAAAAGAGAAGACGCAGATCGGAGCGTTCGATGGTCGAGGCAAACCACTCAGGATGGTTGTCCATCATCACCTGCATCATCAACACCCCTGCCGCAATGAGCAAGACACCGGGGATGGAGCTGAGCGTGGTATAGAGATACTGGATGAGATCATCGACCCACCCTCTAAAGTACCCTGCACTAACCCCTAACACCACCGCAAGCGGCAGCGTGACCAGCGTGGTAAGGATACCGATAAGCACCCCCGTACGGATACTCTTAAGCGATGCGTAGAGCACATCTCCGCCTACCTTATCCGTACCAAGCACGTGATAGGAGAAGCTCATCAGGTAGATCCATACCAACAATGTAAGCAGTAGTCCGAAGACACCGTACGCCGTACGCCATGGCAGCAGCGTCTTTCCACGCCATACGGCACGCAGACGCTCTCTCAACGCACCCCGTCCCGTCCAGAGCAGATGAAGTCCTATCAGTCCAGCCGATAGCAAGATACCTATAGTAATGGAGAGGAGCGATCGTCGCAGAGGATCTTCCTGCGAGACATGCCGAAGCGGCAGGTTAACCTGTCTGGTCACACCATCCTCCCCCACGACCACCGACTTGGCATACTCCACACGGGCGAAAGGTGCCGAGTAGGTACGCTCGGAGTAGACTTTTTGATGCATCATCGCCATATCCAATAGCGAGACGATCTCCTCCTCCTGTGCCAACGATATCGCACCGGGTCGGGTAACCTTGAAATGTACCGAGTCCGCCAGTGCGAACAAGAGATAGAATACGAGTACGATCGCCGATGCCATCGCAACCTTGGAGGCAAAAAGCCGCTGCCACTGCTTGCGTATCTCTTCTGAGCACAGCAGCCGCCACCCCCATACCGCTGAGACAAGCACCAGAGCCCAGACCATCATATCCGTCCACAGAAGCGAAAGTCTCACAGTGTTACCCTCGGATCAAAAAGTGTATAGGAGATATCTGTCAGGATCAGCCCTACAATATAGAGCACCGACCCCAAAAAGACCATCGCCTTGACAATCGCGAAGTCCTGCGCATTGATCGCATCGATCGTATAGCTTCCCAGTCCGGGAATGGCAAAGAAGGACTCCATGATCAAACTCCCCATAAAGAGTGAGGGGATGATCACCACCACACCCGTGAGGATCGGCAGCATCCCGTTACGCAGCACATGGGTAAAAAGCACCCGGATCTCACTAAGCCCTTTGGCACGGGCAGTACGGACATAGTCCTGATTGATCTGCTCCAGAAAGATCGAGCGGTACCAGCGTACTCCCGCTCCCAGTCCGGCAAAGACACCGATGAGCACGGGAAGAATGATAAACTTGATCCCCGCCCAGCCGCTCTCATATCCCGAGACGGGTACCCAGTGCCAGATCTTGGAGAAGAGTACCTGCCCTGCAATGATATAGAAAAGCCCAGAGACCGACATGATCATCACCGCAACCACCATCATCGACATATCCAGCACCGAGCCTCGAAAGAGCACCAGCAGCAGTGCCAGAGAGATATTGGTCACCAAGGCAATCAGGAAAGTGGGCAGCGCAATCGCAAGCGAAGGGCCCATACGCGCCTTGATATCTTCACCGATATCCCTCCCGCTGTCGCTGCGTCCAAAATCGAACATCAACAGCTTCTTGGTCTCCTGTACAAAGAGTGTGTCTGTCACATGGGCGATCCCGTGGGCATCGGGGTTGAGGAAAAGCGGCTTGTCATACCCCTTCTCCTGCTTCCATGCCGCGATCATCGTCGGCGTGACCTGCTTGGCTCCAAGCTGCGCACGCGCCATATCATCAGGCGTGTTGACCATAAAGAAGAGCATAAAAGTGATCAGATTGACCCCCACAAGGATCGGAAGGGCATAGAGTATCCGTCGGATGATATAACTTAGCATCGCTTCTCCTTGGGTACGATCACACTCTCTTGGCGTTTTCGGTAGATGCGGCGTAGCCAGAGTACCAGCAGCAGCGCAAGCATCCCGAGCACTCCAAGCGGTATCAACACTGGTCTGTTCCACTGCTGCTGCGCCTTCCACCGCATATTTGGGTCGATACGTTTGTATTTGAGCGTATTGTTCGCCATCGCGTTGGGTGATACATTGCCAAACCACGCATGTACCAGTGCCAGCGATTTTGGGTAGACACCCCAGACCCACGGCGCGTCCTGACGGAGGATATCGATCATCTTCTCTATCTTCTCAAGTCGTTCGGGAGAGTTCGACATCGTGCGTATCTGCTCAAAAAGCCTGTCATATTCGGGGTTCTTGTAGTTGCTACTGTTGATCCCGCTGCCGTTGGTATCAACAGCGGCATTGCCCCCATAAAGCAGAAAGAGAAAATTCTCCGGATCAGGATAGTCCGCGTTCCACCCCCAGCTAAAGATCTGCACTTTCCCTTTGCGTACCTTCTCTTGAAAACGGTTGTAATCCGTCGCTCTGATCACCAGCTCGATCCCCAGTTTGGCAAACTGTTTGCGCCGCCAGTCCATCAGGGCACGGTCATCCGGTCCTGTTGCCGTGGTATCATAGTAAAGTTTGAGTCGTTTGCCCGTTTTAGCATCCACCCCGCCCGGATACCCTGCCTGGGCGAGCAGTTCTCTGGCGACCTCTATACTTTTGCGCACCCGTTTGCCGTCTACCCAGTCATAGACAACGAAGTTTGTCCCCTCTCTTCCCTCCTCATATCCGAAAATACCCGGAGGGATAGGCCCCTGCGCCGCCATACCCCGTTCGTTCATAAAGATGGAGATATACTCCTCCTGATCCTGTGCGATGCTGATCGCCTGTCGTAGTTTACGTGCGCGTTCACTGTAACCTCCCACCACCGGATCAGTCATATTGAACGCCATATAGAAGATCGAGGGCTCGACCGAACTGATCATTCGGATGCCCCGTCGCTTCATCTCATCGCTGAGTCCCATCTGCCCCGAACTGCCTATCTGCACCGCTTGATCGAACGCCTCGGAGCTGATCCCGGAGGCATCGTAGTAGCCTTGCAAAAATTTGTTCCACAGCGGGATACTCTCCTTCTCCAACGTATAGACCGCTCTATCGATAAAGGGGAGTCTCTTTCCACCATCTCCAAGCAGCGTTTTCAGTATGCCCGAGGTGTTTGCCTCTTTTTCGCTGAGTATCGGGTAGTGTTCGGTATGGAAACGGGGGTTTCGCCTGAGAACCATCTTGCGATTGGGGTCGTTTTGGGCAAGATAGTAGGCACCCGTACCCACCGGAGCGGTATCTAGTGTGATGTTCTTGGCCCTAAGCCCCTCTTGCTGATAAAACAGATCCGCCTCCCACGGAATGGGAGCGAAGAAGTTCATCGCCAGCCAGTAGAGAAACTGCGGATACTTACCTTTTATCGTGATCTCAAGTTTCTGCGGATCGACTACATGCACTCCTTCGATCCGGTACGCTCTTAGATCCAGCGGCATCCCCTCTGCACGCTTCTGTGTGGCGACTTTGGTGATCATACGGGAGAAATCCGCCAATCCTACGATGTAGTGCGCCATCGTATCGAGGATGGGTGAATGGTACTGTCGCACCGCCATCCGCTTGATCGCATAGGCATAGTCCGATGCCTCCAGTCTGCGAGTACTTCGGTGGGGAAGATCCCAGACCGAAGAGAGTGAAGAGAGCAGTTCAGGGGCAATCGGTCTATAGCGCAGCTGCCCTGTCGCATCTTTGGCAAAGGCGGGATGTTCGGCATAGAAAATATCGTTTCTAAGAGGGAGGGTATAGCGTGTATAACTGACATTGCCCTCCTCACTCACCGGGTTACCCGTTGCATCAAGGTAGGTCACCTCCGGCATTGCGGAAAGGGTGAGCGGCTCAAGGCTATAGGGGCGTTTGAGATAATTGTACTGCAGCGGCGGTTCATAGATCTGTCCGAGTATCGACCACTCGTTGGCGCTGTAGGAGATCACGGGATCAAGATGCTTGGGAGGGGCGCTGAATACAGAAAAGAGTGTATTGCTGCGTATCTCACGGCTGTCGTACGGAGCGTTCCAAACAGCAGCCTCCAATGCATGTACGCTAACCAATATGATGATGAATGGCAGCAACAGCTTGAGGTACACACGCGCCCTTTCTGGTGGATATCCTGTGATTTTACCATAACTTCTTTACTCCACCGAAGCGGACAATTCAACTCATACAAAAAGAGTCTTAATTTCATCAAATTTTTTGAATGAAGCTGGAAACTCTAACTTAAGATTATAAGTACTCATGATTATAGACAAGTTTGTTTTGATAATTACCTTAAATAATAAAGATAAAATATTTCAATTTAATACGCTTTTAAAAAAGGTTGCTCTACAATGAAAAGTCAACAAATATTTTAACAAGAAGGAAGGCTATGGCACGATTAGTAGTAATGGGTGGTGGCGTCTCGGGACACACTGCTGCAACATTTGCGAAGAAGTGGCTGGGTGATGAGCATGAAGTGGTCGTCGTCACTCCGAACTCACAGTGGAACTGGATCCCCTCCAATATCTGGGTTGGGGTCGGACAGATGAAAAAAGAGGATGTTGTATTTCCTCTCGCTCCAGTCTACGAAAAAGCAGGGATCGACTACAGACAGGCAAAGGCGGTCTCTATTCATCCCGAAGGGAAAGCGGACAGCGATACGCCCTATATCACCATCGAATATACCGGTCAAGGAAAAGAGGGACAGACTGAGGAGATCACCTACGACTACCTCATCAACGCAACGGGTCCCAAACTGAACTTCGATGCGACACCGGGTCTGGGAGACGGTAACGGACAACTGGGTGAACATACGGTTTCCGTTTGTACCGCAGACCACGCGATGCATGCAAACCTTGAACTCAAAAAAATCTTCGAGAAAGCCAAAACCGAAAAACAGAAGATTCTTGTCGGTACCGGTCATGGTATGTGTACCTGTCAAGGTGCAGCGTTCGAGTATATCTTCAACATCGAGCATGAAGCGAAAAAAGCAGGTGTCAGAGACAACCTCGAGATCAAATGGATCTCCAACGAATCCTTCCTTGGGGACTTCGGGATGGGTGGTCTGCACATGAAAGTGGGCGGATATGTCGTCAGCTCCAAACTCTTCGCAGAATCTCTCTTTGCAGAAAGGGACGTGCCTTGGCTGATCGGTGCGCATGTAAGCAAAGTAGAAGCAGGGAAAGTACACTACGAACTGCTTGACGGTTCTACTGGTGAAGAGGAGTTCGACTTTGCGATGCTCATTCCTCCATTTGCAGGTGTAGGACTCAAAGCATATGACAAAGCGGGTGAAGATATCACTTCCAAAGTCTTTGCTCCAAACGGATTCATGAAAGTCGATGCAGACTACTCCGGCAAGCCGTACGAAGAGTGGAAAGCAAGTGACTGGCCGAGAACCTACCAAAACCCTGACTACAGGAACATGTTTGCCGCCGGTATCGCCTTCGCACCGCCACATCTCATCTCCAAGCCGATGAGCTCACCCAACGGCACACCGATCAACCCCACACCGCCACGAACGGGAATGCCTGCAGGTATCATCGGTAAAGCCGTTGCGCACTCTGTATGTGACATGATCAAAGAGGG
>CAYPWA010000019.1:0-10112 GCA_964414325.1 uncultured Sulfurovum sp.
GAAGCACCCAACAGCTTTGCCTGTGCCATGGGAAAGATGCTTTCCAAAGAGAAGACACCGCGTCTTTTACATCTGCTCAAACGCAGCGGAGTCGATGCCGGATATGCCACCCGCAAAGCCAAACACACCTACAACCGCATCCGCCCCTTTGTGCTCAATAACGCACCTGTCTGTACCCCACAGTGGCAGGAGGAGCTGCGCCACAACGGCTCCTACCCTTCGGGACACACCTCGATCGGCTGGGCATGGGCTCTCATCCTCTCCGAGCTGGTACCGCAAAGAGCCGATGCAATCCTCGCTCGCGGTGCTGCGTATGGGGAGAGCCGCATCGTCTGCAATGTCCACTGGTACAGTGATGTGCTCGCAGGGCGCTTGATGGGTGCAGCCGCAGTCGCCCTGATGCATGACAATCCGGAGTTCATCGCCGATATGAGGGCAGCCAAAGAGGAACTTGCACACGCCCCTTCCCCCGATGTGGCAATGTGCAAAAAGGAGGTGGAAGCACTCTCATACAGACTCTATTGAGATCCATTTATCCATTTGTGATAGAATATCTCTATCACCATACCAAAGGGATCTCATGCAGCATCGCAGTATCTATATCTCCGCCATACAACCACGTTCGGGAAGCCTGCTCGTTACGATAGGGATCATGGAGATGCTTAAGGGGCACTTTAAGAAAGTTGCCTTTTTCCGTCCTATCATCGGAAGTGAAGAGACACATGATGAAAATATCGAATTTATACGCAACCACTACAAACTTGACATCACCTATGAACTGTGTGTTGGATTTACGGAAAAGCAGGTCATCGGTGCCTATGCACAGAACAGAGAAGAGGAGATCATTGAGGCGATCATCGGTAAAATCGCACTGCTGCACAAACAGTATGACTTTGTACTGATCGAAGGGTATCCCCGCGATCTCTTCTCTACCCGTTTCGATTTCGATATCAATCTGCGTATCGCACGCAATATTGGTACCGCCTATATCCCTGTACTCAATGCCTACCAAAAACAACCTGATGAGATCATCAATGAGCTGCGTATTGTCTCCGAAGTTGTCGATGAGGAGGGCTGCAATCACCTGGCCACCTTCGTCAACCGCTGTAATGAAACAGACATTCCGACACTCAAACAAAAGGTAGTATCGACATGCAAAAAGAAGGCTGTCTATTTCATCTCCGACAATGCCGAACTTGACCGTCCCTCTCTTGCAGAAGTCGTCAACCACCTCCATGCTGAGATGATCATCGGCGAGTCTGCCCATCTCGATCGTCTCGTCTACGGCAACAAGATCGCTGCCATGGGCGCAGACAACTATCTTACCCATATTCAAAACGGAGATCTTGTGATCGTGCCAGGAGATCGTAGCGACATTATCCTCCTCTCACTGCTCTCCTATTATGGCAAGCATCATCCCAATATTGCCGCACTTATTTTCAGTGGAGGTATTACTCCCTCTGAAACGATCCTGAAGCTGATCCGGGATATTGAAGGGGCGAGTATCCCTCTTTTTCTAGTCGAAAGCGACAGTTATACAACTGCCATTGCCTTAGAGAACCTTCCTCCGAGTATCAGCCATATGAGCAAAAGAAAAATAACACTCGCCAAAGCACTCTTTGATACAGCAGTGGACAAGGCGCGACTGCGTTCTCTTTTCGAGCATCAAGAAAGCGATATACTCACTCCCATGATGTTCCAGTATCGCATTATGGAGAAGGCACGTGCCAATAGGCAGCGGATCATACTCCCCGAGAGTGGTGATGAACGCATTTTGCGTGCTACCGAAATAGTGATGCAACGCCGTATTGCCCATATCATACTGCTGGGAAAAAATGAAAAGATCATCCAAGATGCCAAACGTCTGGGAATCAACCTCGGGGATGTGGAGATCATCGACCCTTCCGATACAAAACTGTTCGATCGATTCTCCCGACATTTTTACGAAATGCGTAAAGAGAAAGGACTAACACACAACGCGGCCGAGGATGCCATGACCCACCTCTCCTATTTCGCAACGATGATGGTCTATGAAGGTATGGCGGACGGTATGGTCTCGGGTGCAGTCCACACCACTGCCGATACAATCCGTCCGGCACTTCAGATCATCAAGACAGAACCGGGAACAGACCTAGTCTCCTCGGTCTTTTTTATGCTCTTGGAAACAAAAGTGCTGGTTTATGGGGACTGTGCGATCAATCTTGATCCCAACGCCAAAGAACTTGCCCATATCGCTCTCTCTTCCGCAAAAACCGCCCGACAGTTCGGCATAGAACCACGCGTAGCGATGCTCTCCTACTCCACCGGAGACTCAGGAAGCGGTCCGGATGTAGAGAAGGTCAAAGAAGCGACCCTGCTTGCACAACAGATGTGTCCGGATCTTCTCATTGAAGGACCGATGCAGTATGATGCAGCCGTCGATCCCAACGTCGCCGCAAAGAAACTACCCCACAGCAGAATCGCAGGACGTGCCACGGTCTTTATCTTTCCTGACCTCAATACAGGGAACAATACCTACAAGGCTGTCCAGCGTTCTACCGGTGCGCTTGCCATCGGTCCGGTACTGCAGGGACTCAGACTACCGGTCAATGACCTCAGCCGGGGGTGCAGTGTCGATGATATCGTCAATACAATAGCCATTACCGCCATACAGGCACAAGGGGTCACAAAATGAAAATCCTTGTCGTCAATGCCGGAAGCTCCTCGCTCAAGTGCCGATATTTTATCGGTGGAGAAGATATCGCTTCCTTGTTGATCGAACGTATCGGCGAAACAGCATCGCATGCCATACTGACCTATGGAGAGCATACACTCACGCACGATGCGGCTATAGCCGACCATCATGAAGCACTCATCGTGATGCAGCATCTCTTTGCCCGTTCAGGTATACTGAAAACACTGGATACACTTGATGCAGTGGGACACAGGGTCGTACACGGTGGTGAGGATTTTACACTCCCAACACCTATCACTCTCAAAAATATCGAAAATCTTCGTACGCTTATCCCTCTCGCACCACTGCACAACCCTGCCAATATCGAAGCGATCGAAGCATTTCTGGTACATACGCCAAAAATACCCCAGATCGCAGTCTTTGACACGGCGTTCCACCAGACCATGCCATCCTACGCCTATCACTATGCAATACCGCTTCGTCTCAAAGAAGAGCTGCATATACGCCGCTACGGTTTTCACGGTACATCCCACCGTTATGTTGCCAAAAAAGCTGCAGCCTATCTTGAAACATCGCTTGAGAAGCTAAAGCTCATCACACTGCATTTGGGCAACGGGGCAAGCGCCTGCGCCATCCAAGAAGGGAAGAGTATCGATACCTCCATGGGAATGACACCGCTTGAAGGACTGATGATGGGAACACGCAGCGGTGATATCGATCCTGCAATCATCCCCTATCTAACACGACACGGATACAGTACAGAAGAGGTCGAACATATCCTTAATCATGACAGCGGTCTCAAAGGCATTGCAGGAGAGAACGATATGAGAGAGGTACTTGCCAAGGCGGACAGAAACGATGCCCATGCCCAACTTGCCCTGGAGATCTATGCCTACAGGATCAAAAAGTATATCGGAGCCTATATCGCCGCACTTGGTGGTGTCGATGCCGTTGTCTTTACCGGAGGCATTGGAGAGCATGCGGCGAGAGTACGTCAAATGGTCTGCGAGGGACTTTCATCGATGGGGATACACCTTGACGATGAGAAGAACGGATCAGATTCTCCCCGATCTATACACCAGAGGGAGAGTCGTGTAAAACTACTGGTCATTCCCACCAACGAAGAGCTGGAGATCGCGATGCAATGTGAAGATCTGCTTACTTAGAGATAAGGTCTCAGCTTCGCAGCCATACTGCGACTGAGCCGCTCAAGCATTCTGCTCTGTGTCGAAACGATCCCTGAGATGGTCTGGCTGCCATGATCGACATAGTGTATCTCCTCTCCTGTTACCAAGCGATCCTCCTCTTTGTCCACCAGGCTCCATCTCCCGTCAAGTGTGACCGTACCGTTGGTATCACCGTCAAAGCGATCGACCGTCAGATAGATACGGTATCTGTCGTTCAGAGGCTCCTCCCACGGTGCGGCGATGAAGTTCTTGGAGGGGAGTGCTTTGGAGAGATCGTGGGTCAAAACACGCTGTATATTGTCTGCGAACGATCCTGCCCAGTACCGGGTTTCATGCAGCTTGAGCTCCCCTGCGGAGAGCCGTGTGACCACCTGAGGCTTGTCCAGATACTCAGCGACCTCCACTTTCGCCACACCGACAATATTACGTGTGATATGTCTGGTCTTGTTTCCCACTGCCGTTTCCGGAGTATGCAATTGGTAAAAACTGGATTTGCTGCTGCAACCGGATAGCGCAACCATCGTAGCTATCATCAAAATTGTATTTGTATATCTCTTCATTACTTTCCTTTGATCAACGACTCGGGATGCCGTTCGAGATAGTCAGTTAGGTTTTTGACTGACTTGCTTGTACGGATGAACTCATCGAGCAGACGGTTGATCTTTCGGTTGATCTCTCCGTTTTGGTCGATATAGTTGGTTCGTGCAGTATTCATCATCTTGTCCGTGTCACGAACCAGTATGTTCACACTCTCGATCGTCGTATCGATCTTGGGTAGCGTACCGCTTCTAAGCTCTTTGAGCAGACCGTTCAGATTGTTACCGATCTCTTCGAACGGGATCCCAGCAATACGTTTGAGCACATCTTTCACACTGCTTTTCAGAGACGAAAGCGTTGCCGGAACACTAGGGATCACATAAAAACCGTGCTCTTTTTTGATCGCTACGGGTTCGGCATCCGGAAAGAGGTTCAGATCGATATAGAGTTCACCGGTAAGAAGGTTTCCTGTCTGCAACTGTGCACGGAAACCGTTCTTGACCAGCTTCTCGAAAACAGGGAGATTGACACCCGTACCGTTCATATCCTGCCTGTCTCCTATGATCGTAAATCGTTCCGGTTCGATTTTGACAAGGATGGGTATCTTGAACTCTGCCGTATCTGCATTGCCTATCAGGTAGTAGCTGACTACTTCTCCGATCTTGAGCCCTCTGAACTCTACCGGTGCTCCCACGGAGAGCCCTCGTATCGAATCATCGAAATAGACCCAGAAATAGATCGCTTTTTTATAGATCAGCTGTTGCGCCTCTTTACGGTCATTGAAGAGAGAAAAGGTATATCCTTTTGTGACAGGTCCGCCTCGTCCGTAGACGGGGAAATTCTCAAATGCCAATCCCCCCATGAGGATGGAGACCAGTGCTTCGGTTCGTATATCGATCCCGTTGGCACTCATGCTCACATCGATACCACTGGCATTGTAAAAACGTGTATTGGTATCGACAAGCTTGTCAAACGGAGATTTGATAAAGACCTCTATCGTGATCTTCCTTCCGTCAGGGTCGAGCTTGTATGAAGCGACACTTCCGGCCCGGAGATGCTTATAGTAGATCGGAGAACCGACACTGAGCGAACCGATATTGTCTGCCTTGAGCGTAAAAGTGCGCCCCTTCTCCCCCGAGGAGATCACTGGTATCTCATCAAGTCCCTTGAATATCTTTCGTCTCTCTTCGCCCTTTTGCGGATCCATCACAATGTAGACCCCCGAAAGCAATGTGTCCAGTCCCTGCACTTCACCCATCCCAAGCTTCGCCTGTACGATCCAGAAGCGTGTATTCTCGGAAAGATACTCACGCATATTGCGCTTCACTTCCGCTGTAACTCGCACACTTTTGAGGTCTTCTCCAAACGTAACGTTCTTCACTTTTCCCACAACGATATCTTTGTACTTTATGACCGTCTTGTCCGCCTCTATCCCCGCACCGGACTTAAAGACGATCTCGATCTGAGGACCGCGCTCCATATAGGACTGATAGAAAAGCCATGCTCCTATCACCAGCGCCACGATTGGCACGATCCATATCGTCGATATGCCGCTTTTCTTCTCTTTCCAGACAGCCTCTTTGAGCTTATCGTTGTGTTCCATGATCCTCTTTCTCCTTTATATCCCAGATCAGTCTGGGGTCAAACTGCATCGCAGCGATCATCGTAATGATCACCACCAGCAAAAAATAGTTCGCACCTTCCCCCGCTTTGATCTCGGTCATCGCACCGAAATGAACCAGCGCAATCATCAGTGCCACCACATAGACATCGACCATCGACCATTTTCCGATAAGCTCAGTCAACGCATAGAGCTTCTGTTTCATTAGTTTGCTCTTCGAATCTTTGCGCTGCACAGAAATCAAAAGATAGATCAAGATCAACAGCTTCGTAATCGGTACGACGATACTGGCAATAAAGATCACCGCTGCAATCAGATATGATCCTGTCTCCAAAAAATAGAGTACACCGCTGATAATCGTATCGGACTGTGTTCCTGCAAATGTTACCACATGCATCATTGGAAGCAGGTTGGCAGGGATATAGAAAATGATACTTGCAATCACCAAAGCCCAGGTGTACTGTATGCTGTTTGGCTTTCTGGCATGCACCTCTTCTCCGCATCTAGGACAAGGGAGATACTTCCCGCTTTTCTCCTTGGGCAGTTTGACAAGCTGATGACAGACACTGCAGGCGGTATAGCCCTGTTCGAGTGCTCTCATACGGCAACTCCCCTGCGACGTGCCTCATCGATACGCTCCCATATCGGGTGCGGGTTGTAGACCACCTGCATCGCTGCGATGACAAAGACCAATGCCATGAACGACCACAGAGAGATACCCGGGATCACTGTACCCATTTTGACCAGTTTGACCATCGAGACGAATACTCCCACAAGCAGTACATCGATCATCCCCCAAGGCAGAGAGTGGTAGAGCGCACGCAGGACAAAGGGCGCATACCGGGGAAGATGTCCGTAATAGAGTGGTGCAAAAAGCGCCAGTATCAGCACAATACGTATCAACGGCACGATGATCGTCGTCATTAATACCGCGATCGCCAACAGGAACTGCTGATCCTCAAAAAGGTAGATTGCACTGGTAAAGAAGTTGGTGTGAGAGGTGTTGCCCGCTACATGAAAAGACAAAAAAGGGAAATAGTTGGTGACCAGCAGCAAGATCAATGCCGCAAGACTTAAGGCGTACATCTTTTCGACCAATCCTGTACGATGCCGCAACAGCAGATGCCCGCAGTTCGGGCATTCAAATCTCCCGGACTTCTCGGGATCGCTGATATAGCTCAGTTCATCACACTCGTGACAGCACACAAGATGCTCTCCACGCTCCAGCTCTTTCAGTTTTTTCATCATCTATATTCGATCATACTCGTAAGTTTTGAGTCATTATACCCAAATCCCAATATTAAGAAAAAGAAGATCAGGGGAACACTCTGATCTTGAGAATCTTCCCCTTGTACCCCACCTCTTCGATCGCCTTGAGCATTCCCTTCTCTCCGATCTTCGCATCATCGAATCGTACCGTCGCTCTGTGACTTGAGAGTTTGACACTTGCTTTGAGGATACCGGGCTGTTTTTTGAGATTTTTCTTGATCGTCATGGTGCAGAGCGGACAGGTCATTCCCTCGATATCGATCACCGCCTCTTTCTGTGCAGCGGACAATACCGCGACACACCATAGATATCCCACCACATATCGCCACATGCTATTCTCCTATCATATAGACTACCCAGTAGGGGTAGCTCAGCAGCATCGCTGCAAACAGTGTCCCTGCACTCAGGTAGTGCAGATAATAACGGCACACACCTCCACTACAGCGTGCCTTTTTTCGTACGATGAGGAAATAACGTACCCATAGATAGAGCAGTATCCCCATCGCCGTCAGCTCGAAATAGAGATGGTACGGTGCAAAGGGTTTAAGGAACGACAGCGAGCCCGCTCCGATACCGAAGAGTAGAAAAAGAAGCGGTCCCAGACAGCATGTGCTCGCCAGAAAAGCCGCTACTACCGAACCTCCCAGCAGTGCCCAGAACGAACGATCCTCTTTCAACGCCACTACTTGATCTCCTGTGAAGTGATACGATATATAAACGCAGACGGTTCATAGTAGTCCAACACATCCTCTCCCACCTCGGCATAGGGGTACCCAAACATATTGATGGGATACTGTTCCGGGCGGGGAGAGAGCACAAAATCCCTTCCGTCATTAAACGCCATCCAGTTCATCTCCCATGCATGCAGATACTTCTCTTTGAGTCTCTTCACCTTCGGATCGTCAGCCTTCAACCCCTCAACCAGTTCCAGTTTGGTAATGTCCGCAGGATCGGCAGGAATCCATCCTATACCCGGGATATAGTACTCCGCACGGCAATGCTGCCAGGTAGTGATATCGGCAAATCCCTTTTCATCGCTTTTACCCAGTGCTTTGGAAAAACGGCTTTTGCCCAGACGGATACCGAACACCTCTCTTGCCGGTATGCCGGCTGCACGCACCAGTGCGACAAAGAGCGAACTCAGGTCGGTACATTTGCCGCCGTAGTAGCCGTTTTGGTAGGCATCCTCCACCTCCTTCTGAGTCACCATCTTGTTCACATCCCCCGTTCCACACCCTTTGACCTTGCTGTCACGGAAGGTATGAGAGGTACACCAGTCATAGATCGCCTTGACCTTGGCAAAACGATCATGCAGCCCTCGCGTGATACGATCGGAAAGTCCTTTGACAATGCCGGTAGTAGGGATATGTGCCGTCCCTTCAAGATAACGATCCATCCCTTCAGGCAACGGAAGGTTTTGGTGACTTGCCGCTTCGATCTTCGACAGAGGTATATTGCGCTCCTGCGTACGTACCGTCATCTCGATATGCAGACGCTTCGGCTTGGCAGAGGCGTTCCACTCCGCATAGAGTGTATCGGCACCATAGCGATTGTCACGTGTCAGTTCGAAGTGCGCATAGTCTCCGTTGAAAGTCATGGTGCGTACCTGCTGATAGGACGCAAGCATCGGCAGAGGGTTCCAGAGCCTTGCAGGAAAGACCTTGGCATCCTCATATCTCAGATCGAAATCATAGACAACCTTGAATGTTCTCACCTCTCCAGCCCATACCAACACAGCCGCCAACATCAGCCATACAATCTTCTTCATCTTTCTTCCTGATTTTTTAGGGCATTATACTCCTTTTATCCCAAATTCTTCACAGCTAATCAAGCAATTCGCACTAAAAATAAAAGCGTGTGTTTAAGCATGTTGAGTAGAAAAGTTGTCTTGAAAAATGGGGCATTAGAGAGAATTTACAATCAGCTTACCAAAATAGAGTACAATATTATGATTCTTTAACAAAAGGAGACACTATGAGACGATCGGTTATGCTGACACTGCTGACAGGAGCCATCTTCTTAATCAGCGGTTGTGCTAGTCATGAGAACTTTGTCAAGACCTATAACAACTGGGTGGGCAAGAACATTCACTACTTTACCTCCACCTACGGTTATCCGGATACAACCTACAAGCTCAAGAACGGCAACACCGTTTATGTCTACGAAAAGACACGGGTCTACTCTACCCCTACCGTCACGCCTGCCTTTGGATACTTCGGACCATACGGATACTATGGAGGATTTGGGATGGGGTACGGGACGGATGTCAACTATGAGACCTGTAAGCTCTTCCTCGAAGTGGATAAAAAGGATACTATTGTCCGCTGGGGCTCACGCGGCAACAGTTGTCGTATGTAGCAGTGGCTTATGCTATAATGAAATTATAAGATCATAAAGGAGCGATCATGAAAAAAATACAGATGACAACGTTAGTACTGGCGAGCATTTCTCTCATCGGTATGACGGGATGCATGGAGACAGGTGCGGAACAAGGAGCACTTATTGGAGCAGGCGGCGGTGCACTGCTTGGGCAGGCGATAGGGGGTGATACGAAGTCCACCATGATCGGTGCGGCACTCGGTGGGATTACCGGTGCGGCAATCGGTGACTATCAGGACAAACAGCATCCCAACCGACAGTATTACCGTGATCAGTACGGACGCACCTACTATATCGATGCACAGGGACGTGCAGTCTACGTCAACTAACCCAAAGAGGGATCTTCCCCTCTTTGTACTACACTACTTCGCCTTACTCTTCAAAGATAATAATATCGTAAGCACTTTTAGCCACTAGTGCCTTGGAGCTGTGTACCGAACCATTT
>CAYPWA010000019.1:10122-10829 GCA_964414325.1 uncultured Sulfurovum sp.
GCTAAGCTCCTCTCTGAGCTGATCGATCTCCTCTTGCATCTGGTCGATCTGTTCTTTGAGCTGTAGCACAATATCCACACCCGCAAGATTGACCCCCATCTGACGGGTCAGACGCAAGATCAGCTTCATACGGTCAATATCACGCTGCGAGTAGAGACGCATCCGTCCCTGTGTACGTGAAGGCTCTACCAGCCCTTCGCGCTCATACTGTCTGAGTGTCTGGGGGTGGATGTTAAGCATCGAAGCCACCACAGAGATCAGATAGACAGGTTCATCATAGCTATGCATCATTCTACTCCTTTGTTACAGTTTCTCTTCACACATCTTTTTTAACTCGGGATCAAGCGTATCGACATCAGGTAGCACAATATTGGCGATCAAGTAGAGATCCCCTCTCAGTGCAGTCTTTCTGTCCGGTACCCCTTTGCCTTTGAGACGGAACTTCTGCCCGTTCTTGGTGTTCTTGGGTACTTTGAGCGAGACCTCTTTCTCCGGTGTCTGTACCTTCACCTTGCCGCCAAAGAGTGCCTCTTTAAGCGGTACATCAAAGGTCTTATAGAGATCGTTACCCTTTCTCTCGTAATCGGGTGAGTCCGCGACCTCCACTTTGATCAACAGATCGCCGCGGTGTCCGTTATATTCTTTTCCTTTTCCACGTACGCGTAGTGTCTCTCCGTTCTTGATCCCTGCGGGGATCTTGATATCGA
>CAYPWA010000020.1:0-10724 GCA_964414325.1 uncultured Sulfurovum sp.
GCAAGAGGCGATCAAAGGCTTTAAGGGCTCTACGGCAAGGGTTTTGAAGGCTACGCTGAGAAACATCACCAGAGACAGAGAACACATCGAAGATATCGTAATGGAGAACATTCTTAATGAGAGTTCCAACATCGATAAGTTCGGTTCATTTGTGCTGGTGATCGCTGCGGTTGCACCGCTGCTCGGACTGCTTGGTACGGTTACGGGGATGATCGCGACGTTTGATATCATCACCGAGTTCGGTACGGGAGATCCGAAGCTGCTTTCAGGTGGTATCTCCGAAGCACTGGTGACTACGATGCTGGGACTTGTTGTGGCGATCCCTCTGCTACTATTAGGGAACCTCCTCTCCGGTTGGGCGCAGAATATCAAAGACTCTATGGAGCAGGCGGCACTGCATATTATCAATGTGTATGAGAAAACCCATACAAAGAGTGCATGATGTGGGGAGCCGTTAGAGACTTTGTCTCTTTGATGAATGAGGGAGGCGCTGTCATGTGGCTGCTCTTTGCCCTGAATCTTCCTCTCTGGTACGGTATCGGCTATCGCTATCTTACCCTTAGACGCGGAACCAAAGGGAGTGTGAGACGCCTTGTAGAGAAGCATGAAAAACGCGGTGCAAATCAAGCGATGCGCGGGCTGTTGGACTATGCCGCAGCAGATGCGTTGCGTGCGGCAGCAGAAGCGAAGCGTATCGGGGCGAAGAGTAGAAAATTCGTACAGGATGCGTTGATGCCCTACTTTATTGAGGTCGGTCGTTACAGGACATTGATCAAAACGATCGTTGTGCTGGCACCGTTGGTAGGACTGCTTGGTACGGTGATGGGGATGATAGAGACATTCGATGCGCTGACAACCGGAAGTATGTTCTCTCAGGGCGCGAGTATCTCAGGGGGGATCTCCAAAGCACTCTTTACTACGGAACTTGGGCTTGTGGTTGCGGTACCCGGGCTGATCATCGGGAGAATACTCGATAGAAAACAGGAGCGATTCGAACTGGAGTTCGAGCAGATCGCGGATGTAATAAGTACAAAGGATTAGTATGAGATTCAGACCCAAAAAGCAGGAAGTGGACAATATCGACGTATCGCCGTTGATCGATATGGTATTTATCTTGCTGATCTTTTTTATGGTGACAACCACATTTGTAAAGGATATGAAGCTTGACCTTAACCGTCCTTCGGCGGCATCTGCAAGCAAAGCTTCTTCTAAAGTAGTGCGTGTCTATATTGACAACACCAATCAGATCTATGTAGACAATCAGCCGGTAAAACTCTGGGCGCTCCAAAGTAAACTTAGAGATTTGCTGCGCGAGAGTACGGACAAGTCCGTCCTGGTCATATCCGACTCAACGATCCCGGTGGAACGCTTAATCGATGTGGTGGACGAGTGTCGAATGAGCGGCGCGAAAGATGTTGCGGTCTCTACAAGTAAAGAGATGGGTTAAGCGACCATGGCGGATCTAATACAACAAAGGCGGCAGCGGCAGCGTACAGCACTGCTTTTTGTGCTTCTGGGAGCTCTTTTGATGATGATCCTTGTCGTTGCATTTAATAAAAATGTGGACAAGAAAGAGCAGGCAAAAAAAGAGCCGATGCGTTATGTCAAGGTCAAAAAAGTGCAGCAGGAGATCAAAAAGCCTAAGCCTAAGCCAAAGCCGAAGAAGACAACACCCAAGGCACCATTGCCTGATCTCTCATCGATGCTTGGGGGTATCGAGATGGATATTCCGGAGTTTGATCTGGGAAATATCGCAGGCAACCCCAATGATCTTCTCGGTCAGATCAATAAAGATACGGCGATGAGTGAAGGCACGGTAGACACTAAGCCACGCGTTCTTTCTCGTGCACCGATGCAGTATCCTGCATCGGCAATGAAAAAACACATCAAAGGGTATGTGGTGGTCAATCTGCTGATTGATACCGACGGAAGTATCGAGGCGGCAAAAGTATTGCAATCTTCACCTCCGGGCGTGTTCGATGCAGCGGCACTAAGCGGTATTCGTTCATGGAGATTTTCTCCGGGGAAATACAAAGGTAGACCGGTGAAGGTTTGGGCGAAACAGAAGATCCGATTTGATTTTAACTAAGGAAGTGCATATGAAAAATACAACAAAAACATGGATCATGGCTACTGTTCTATGCGCTTCTTTGTTGGAGGCGAAGGAGACAAAAACAGCCGATATTGATCACCTGGCACTTGCCAGCATGATGGTATATGACGGAAAGTATGCTAAAGCAAATGAAGAGCTTGCCTTGGCAAAAAAGAGTGATCCCAATCTTGATCTGGCGCGATACTATACCATCAAAGGGGTGATCGCTATGCGCCAGGAGCGCCACAAAGATGCGATCGCATGGCTTAAGAAAGCGGTGGAAGCAACCAAAAAGAAGGTCTATCTACCGCCCAAAGAGGAGGCTCCGAAGCGAAAATATCTCTTTGCAATAGGTGATGCGCCTAAGAAAGAGGTCTCGACAAAGAAAACGCCGTCGTTCAATGCGGAAAAGATCCGAAGAGAAGAGCTGAACCGACTCTACAGTCATCTCAGTCAGGAGTCCTATAAGGTCAAAGACTATGCGTCAACGATCAAGTATCTTGATCTGCAGGGCGAGAGAGGGCGTGATCAGGCGGCAAAATATATGCTCAGAGCGGATTGTTATTGGAAGATAGGCAATAAAGATAGTGCAGTCTCTATCTTGACGCAAGGGGCGCAACGATTTCCCAATGACACCTCTTTGCTCAAACAGAAATTCTACTACTTTACCGAGCTGGGGCTCTACCAAGAAGCGATCAAGAGTGCCAAAGCTTACATGAAACGCAGTAAGCCCAGTGCGAAAGAGTATCTGGCACTGGCACAGATGCTGGTGGCAGGAGGGCAGAGAGAAGAGGCGATCAAAGTACTCGAAGAGGCCAATATGCGTTTTCCTAAAGATGCGACGGTCAAGATGCTGTTAGGTCATCTCTATATGAAACGCGGTATGGCGTTTGTGCCGGCAAATCTTTTTGAACAGGGCTCTTACTATCAACACAAGTATGTCAAGGAGGCGGCCGAGCTTTACCGAAGAGCGGGTATCCTCTCTCACGCACTCTATCTGAACTCTCAGATATCCGACAAGCAGGCGAAGCTCAAGCAGAAGATCGCGATCTATGTAGATCGTGGAGAGTATGAGAAGATCATCGGACTGATTGATGCGCTCAAGCGATACAAGATGCTTGATGATGATGCTATACGCTATGCCGTAGCATATGCCTACTATATGGCAAAAGATTATGAAGAAGCGGAAAAACACCTCAAAAAGATCAATGATAACGAGCTTTTCTCGAAAGCGACGATTATCCGTAAAAATATCGAGAAGTGTAAAGACAACAGTATGGAGTGTATCTAATCATGAAACGGCTATTACAACTTACCCTTGTAGCGATCTTCTCTTCGTTTGCAATGGCAGCACAATCCGCTACGGGTACGATCAGTCTTTATGTATTTAAGGATGAGACGCCGCTTCATGGCAGCGTTGTGACCGTAGATGGAAAGAGAGTATTTAAAAGTGATATCGACGGTTCTTTGAAAGTAACGGTACCGGTAGGAAAGCATACCATCGAAGTTGTCGGACGCGGTACGGACAGAGTAAACTTAGGCTACCTCAAGCGTTCCGTTCTGGTCAAAGAGGACAGGGATACACAAGTGATCGCAAACTTTACCTCTACTGCAAAAGTGCCGCTCGTGACGGTAGATACGCCGGTAGGAAAACTGATCCGTGAAAAGTCTAAAGCACAAGCAGGGGTTACAGGGAAAGGGCGACTCAATGGAGTGGTGCTCTCCTCGGAAGGGAAAACACCTATTGCCGGCGCGCGTGTTTTTGTGAAAGGAACGGCTGTTGATGCCCGTACGGACAGTAACGGACGATTTTCGGTAGAGGTGCCCTCGGGTGTACCGCTGAGCATCTCTGTGGTACACACGGCGTACAGTGCGCAGACGATCGGTGGGGTGAAAGTCCCCAAAGACGGTACGGTCTCACGACGGATCACACTTACGCCGGCAAGTATGGAGCTTGAGGAGTATGTGGTGCTCGCTCCCAAGATGGAGGGAAGCCTCAGTGACGTGATCACTGAAGAGAAGAATATCAATGCCGTAGCCAATATCCTTGGTGCGGAAGAGATGAAAAAGAAAGGCGATTCCAATGCTGCTGCCGCTTTGAGACACGTAACGGGAGTTACATTGGTGGACGGCAGAAGCATTTATGTCAGAGGGTTAGGGGAACGCTACTCGAATGTTGAGCTCAACTCGATGCCGCTTCCGTCACCAAACCCTCTCAAGCGTACGGTACCGTTGGATATTTTCCCTGCGGCGGTTATCGGTTCGATGAAGGTACAAAAAAGCGGTTCCGCGGATATCCCCGCATCTTTTGGAGGCGGATATATCGATATTAGAACCAAAGAGCGTTTTGATGATGACTATATCAAGATCTCGTTAGGGGGTGAATATACATCACATACGGGAGATGCGGTCATTGACTATATGGGATCTGCTATAGATTGGACGGGTTATGATCATAGTTTCAGACCGATTCCCAAACCGATCTTGGACGCAACCGAAGTGAGAGTGGGCGAGATACCGGTATCCTTTACCACGGATAATTTTACGCCTGAACAGCTTTCGGAGTTTACCCGGATGTACCCAAGCAGAATTTACGAGGTATATCCTTCCGCATTGAGACCCGGTTTTGGCGGTTCGATAGAGGGTGCGAAAAGTTTCGATATTGGAGAGGATCATCACTTTACCGTCTTCGGTACTTACGGATATAAACAGACAAACCGTTATGTACCCGAAAGTTATGCCAATTATGAGTTCAATATTGACGGAAATCTGAAGCGAGATCCGACACAAGAGGGAACAATCCAGCGAAATACTATGCATATCTCGCACGGTGGGATGTTGAATGTCGGCTATAATTATATGGATGTTTTACGGCTGAAATATACCAAGCTCTATACGAAAAACTCTGTTAAGTCCACACGATTGACCGAAGGGATTATGGGCTCGAACGATGAGTATCTTTACTATTATAACCTTGATTGGGAAGAGAGGGAGATGATTGTCGATCAGTTCAGTGGAGACTTGGACTATCTGGCTTTCGGATTAAATTCCAATTTGGAATTCGGGCTTGAATACAGTACGTCGGAGTATTATCAACCCAATAACTATCGCTATATTTATATCAAAGAGTTGGATGGCACGGTGCACTTGGATCATTCAAAACAGAATCACCTCTCCAACTATCTGACCTCCGATGATACGATGAAGGCGCTCTACTTAAAGAACAAACATACTTTCTCTCTGCTGGGCGAGGATGAGTATGTGGAGTATGGCGTGAATCTCTCCAGGAAAGATCGTGTCGCACGTCAGTATAAGTATTATCTGGATAAAGATAAACCCGATAGCTGGGATATTGATGATAAACAGCTCATTCAGCCGATTGATGATTTTTATAATATGTTTGTCTATCCACAATACCCGTATAATGAAAGACTGATGAACATCGCAACACTCTTTAAGTCTTCGGGGAATTATGACGGTAGAATAGATGAAACCAACTTGTTCCTTTCGTGGATGATACATCCGTATCAAAACCTTGATGTGCTTATCGGGGTACGCTATGTTAACTTTGAGCAGAAATTAAAACAGTATCTTCCAAACAGAAATGATCGCGGGAGGATACAGATCGTTCCAAGTACATTGGAAATCCGTGATTACTTCCCGTCGATCAGTTTAAAATATAAATATGACGAAAAGCAGATTATCGATTTTGCCGCATCGAAGACTTATGTGGTTCCGGATATGAGAGAGATTGCGACGGGGTCATATTTTCACCCGTTTGATGTGGCGACGATCATGGGTAATCCCGATCTGATTAATACGATTATTTATAGCTACGATCTAAAGTATAGTTACTTTTTCTCCGAAACGGAAAATATTAAAGCGGGGATTTATTATAAAACGATGCAAGATCCGATCGAGGATGTGATGCTCCCCACCTCTTCATTGCCGATCTACTCATTTATTAATGCCGACACGGCAACGCTTTACGGCTTTGAACTTGACGGTAGGAAAAATTTGGATTTCATTGATCCGAGATTGATGCATTATTATATTGCGGGGAACTTCTCTTACAATGTATCCGAAGTCTCTCTCAAAGAGGATCAAAAGAAATTTTTGACTACGGATAAGCGTGACCTTCAGGGGTTGTCTCCTTATGTGGTCAACCTGACACTAGGGTATGACAATGGGACTAGGTCAGTCTCTTTGAACTATAACTACATGGCAAAACGTATCCGTAAGGTAGGGGTCATTGACGGTCCGGATCATATGCCTGATCAATATGAGCAGCCGCCGGCATTGCTGGATCTTGTTTGGATCGAGAAATTTCACTACGGATATGACTTTGAAGTGGGTGTGAAGTTGGGGAATATTCTTGATGATGAGACGGTATGGAGTGTAGACGGTCTTCCCACACGAAAGTTTAAACGAGGAAGGACTGCTTCGGTGAAAGTATCGGCAAAATTCTAAATGGCAACAAATCGGTAATAATTATGTAATGGTTTTTTTCTATACTTCGCCCCGAAAATAAATGAAGGGAACGAAACGATGAAAAAAACCATACTTTCACTGGTTACGATCTCCGCGATTGCAACGACAGGTGCATTGGCGGACAGTACGACGGATATCGCTGAGCTCAAAGCGATGATGCAGCAGATGAACAAACGTCTAGCGAAGCTTGAGACTGAGAACAAGCAGCTCAAAGCACAGGTCAAGAAAAAATCCGCATCGACACATACTGCAAGCAAGAGAACACATAAGAGCCGAAAGCCGGTACGTTACACCAGTGCGGAGCAGGCACAAAAGATCGCAGAGCTCGAGGAGAAGGTAGACCATCTAGAAGGACAGACACCAGTCTTTGCAAAAACATCCAAGCTGAAGTTCAGCGGAACACACTATCTTGGGTTTGTGCATGGCAATAAAGATGTACCGTCAACAGGCACAAATAACACCTACAATGACTTTGAAACAAGAAGAAACTACTTCCAGGTCAAAGGCTACTTCTTTGATGACCCTAAAAGCTATATGAGACTTACACTGGATACGGCACAGGTCAATACCGGTGATTGGGAAGTGAGATTGAAGTATGCTTACCTGTATCTGAATGATGTGTTGCCATATACGGGAGTAGAGTTTGGTCAGGCACACAGACCTTGGATCGACTATGAAGAGCACCACGGTTGGCTCTACCGTTCTATCGCCAAGACATTCGTAGAGCGTGGGCATGATGCGGACTTTACCAACTCCGCAGATCTTGGTATCAACTTCAAGACCAAGACAGAGTATTTCTCATCCGAGATCGGACTCTTCAACGGTGAGGGGTATCATGGGTTGATTGACAGAGACCAAGATAACGGACTCAGCTTCGAGTGGAGACTGACTGCTAATCTGCTGGGTACCGGGAAGAAACATGTCCATAAGCACGATACTTATGCAGATATCTCTTTCTACGGTCAGGACAACACCAATGACGGTAAGCGTGGAGAGATCCTGCCTGACGGAACGGATGGAGATTTCGTATGGTACGGGATCAATGCAGTCTACAACCAGCCTGAGTTCCTGATTGCGGCAAACTACTTGAAGTCTACCAAAGCAAGAGCGAACTATAAAGGTGACGGTTGGTCTGTGAACGGGGAGCTGAGACTCTTGACCTTCGATCCGACACTTGAGAAGTGGAACCTGATCGCCAGATATGATGACTGGAAACTGGATGACGGTTCTGAAAAGACTTCAACCATCGCTGGTATCGCATACAAATGGAACAAAAATGTCGAGTTCATTCTGAACTACGATGATTATCAGGCAGATAATCCTGACGGATCACTTTTTGAAGAGGATGAAAGAGTGCTCTTTACTGCAGAAGTACACTGGTAACAGTTCCTTCTTTTTTATACATCATATATTTTTCTTCCGTGTAGCAGCCACAAAGGCTGTTACATAACTACCCAATATAACTATTCTTACGCTTAAAACTCACCCTTTTACACTGATGTAATAATTATGTAACTCTTCTGTCATATCTTTCTGTTACCAAAATAATTAAGGAGTGGAAACACTATGCAAAAGATCATTCTATCACTGGCAGCACTGGCAACAGTTTCAACGATGGCAACGGCGGAGGGAGACATTGCTCATCCCCATGAGCGTATTGATACGAAGAAGGAGACCGTAACGCATGCTCTGGTAGCGGAGAGAGATTTCCTTAATCGGTTTCATTTCAAGAACGATCTCAGATTGAGATACGAAAGCATCGAGCGGGACGACAAAGACAATACATACAGAAACAGATATCGTTTGAGACTGGGGATGAGGATCGACCTGCTCGATAATCTTGAGTTCGATGTCGGTATGAGAAGTGGTTTTGGCAACCCTACATCGGGTAACCAGACATTTCTTACAGATCAGCCTCTGAGCGACTACTTTTTTCAGTCGTTGAGATTCAACGTCCTTGGATTCGCCTATAAGTTCGACAACTCTGTGATCAAAGTGGGTAGAATGCCCTACATGATGTACCGCCCCATCAAATCGCAGCTTGTATGGGACAACGACGTTTCACTGAACGGGGTGAATTATCAATACAAAGATGATACAAATATCATTACGGTAGGAGTCAATCGCCCGACACTGGAGGAGAACTCCGTAGCCAGAGACAACATCAACCTCTTTTTGGCACAATATGTTCACAAAACGACTATGGGAGATGCCAAAGTACATTTGGGTACCGGTATCTATTACTATGACGGTGTCAAGGGCAATACACCAATTTTTGGCAAAGACAAAGGCAATACGGTCATTAACGGTGTCTATGCCAACAACTATACGATCCTCGAAGGCTTTGGAGAGCTCAAGTTTGACGATCTGTTCGGTATGCCGTTCAAAGTAGCGGCATCAGTCGCCTACAATGCGGCAGCTTCCGACAACAACTTCGGCTATGATCTTGCGTTTCAGATCGGGAAGGCGAAACATGTCGGTGATTGGCAGCTGAAGTACTCCTATACTGATATTCAGGAGGATGCGGTATTTGCCGCCTACTCCGACTCGGACAACTTCGGCGGGGGAAGTGCTGCCAGAGGTCATGCGATCAGAGCCAAGTATAAAATGGGTAAAAACCTCTATCTTGCGGGTAACTTCTTTTTCGACACACTCTATGCGAGCAAGAGTGCTACAGGGGTAGAAGCAAGCTATGATCGCGTGCAGTTGGACTGTATCATCAAATTCTAAGTGTAGTGTAGCAAGATGATCGGGTCTGTGAAAGATCTGATCGTCATCTCTTCTTTTTCTCCGGAGAGCGTCTCTTCCTTCGGTATTCTCTTTTCTCATGTAGCGGTCATCCCGATTTGATGAAATTATTGGTATGATATCCCATAATCTTTTTCAAGATAGGATAACTGTGATGAACAATAGTGTGAAGATAGTGCTTGGTGCGGTGTTCGCCGCAGCGGTAGCGTGGTATGCCGGAAGCATAACCACGCAGGGAGTGCACGGGGGATTTTTGGTGCTGGCTGCACTTTTTGGTGCCTATATGGCGATGAATATCGGCGCGAACGATGTCGCCAACAATGTCGGTCCGGCAGTGGGGGCGGGCGCGTTGAGTATCGGAGGGGCGATTGTGATCGCGTCGATCTTCGAGGCGGGCGGTGCGCTGATTGCAGGCGGTGATGTGGTCGGGACGATCAAAAAAGGCATTATCGATCCTGTCGCGTTCGGAGGTGACCCGATGCTCTTTGTCTACGGGATGTCCGCCGCGCTGCTTGCCGCGGCTCTCTGGCTCAACCTTGCCACATGGCTTAAAGCGCCTGTCTCCACCACGCATTCCATCGTAGGCGGTGTGCTTGGCGGCGGGATCGCTGCGGGTGGTGTGGCGATCGTATCGTGGGGGACGATGGGCAAGATCGCCGCTTCGTGGGTGATCTCTCCGGTACTTGGCGGTGTGATCGCTGCAGTCTTCCTCTATATCATCAAGTCCCAAATCCTCTACAAAGAGGACAGGATCGGTGCTGCCAAAAAGGTCGTACCGATCCTTGTGGCGGTGATGGCGGCAGCGTTTATGACCTATTTGACTCTCAAGGGGCTCAAGCATATCTGGAAAGACCTTGCAGATCTCTTCTCTTTCCTTCCTCAGACCAAGAAGCCGACTTTCGGTATCGCGCTGCTTTTCGGTGCGATCGGCGGGATTGCGACCTTTTTTGTCGTTAAGCCCAAAGTGGTACGCAGAGTAGGGGGTATGGAGGGGAGCCGTGCGGATATCAATCTGCTCTTTACGATCCCGCTGATCTTCGCAGCGGCACTGCTGAGCTTCGCACACGGTGCCAACGATGTTGCCAATGCCGTAGGGCCGTTGGCGGCGGTCAATGATGCGCTCACCCATCTGGCGGTCTCGAAGAAAGCGGCAATCCCTCTATGGGTGATGGTCGTAGGGGGTGTGGGGATCTCTGTAGGGTTGGCACTGTATGGCCCTCGACTGATCCGAACGGTGGGCTCAGAGATCACCGAACTTGATCAGATGCGTGCCTTCTCCATTATGATGGCGGCGGCGATCACCGTGGTGATCGCTTCTCAACTCGGACTCCCCGTCTCTTCCACCCACATCGCGGTGGGAGCGGTCTTTGGGGTCGGATTCCTCAGAGAGTGG
>CAYPWA010000021.1:0-10713 GCA_964414325.1 uncultured Sulfurovum sp.
GTCTATGCCGAATCGGGCAAGAGCATCGAGGCGTTTGGCTACACACTGGCGCAGGAGAGCATCGCTACACTGGTACAGAAGATATTTGAGGGAAGCTTTCCTCTGCCTCCGCGCAAGTTCCTCAACATCAACATCCCTCCTGTTCCCAAAGAGCAGTGCAAAGGCTTCAAGGTCACCCGTGCGGGCAACCGTCTCTACGCCCACAATGCTGAAGTACACTTCAACCCAAGAGGCAAAGAGTACTACTGGATCGGACTACCCGAGCTGGGATGGATGGACACCCCCGGTCACACCACCGACTTCGAAGCCGTCAACGACGGCTACGTCTCCATCACCCCCATCCAACTCGATATGACCGCCCACGACGAGATCACCCGACTACAGGAGTGGCTCGATGACTAACCCTGTTTTCCACATCAATCCTACCCACTCGCATTTAAACACAAGGTGTTTCAATGCGTTATGAGCGCTGCCGCATGCTCTTCGGAGAGGATTTCGAGAAGCTCCAAAATGCCAAGATACTCATCCTCGGTGTGGGCGGAGTGGGCTCCTATGCACTGGACTGTCTCTATCGCTCGGGGGTGAGCGACATCACCATTTTGGACTTCGATGTCTATGACGAGACCAACCAAAACCGCCAGATCGGCTCGGATGCGGTGGGGATGGTCAAGGTCGAACGACTCTCCCAACTCTACCCGGGGATCAAAACGATCCATCAGCGTATGGATGTGGCGTGGGTAAAGAAGTTTGACTTTGACCCCTACGACATCGTCATCGATGCCGCCGATACCACCAAGGTCAAGATAGAGGTTGCCAAAAAGGTCTACAGGAAGCTGATCATGGCACTCGGTTCCGCCAAACGCTACGACACCTCCAAGATCGAGGTGGCAAGCATCTGGAAGACACACGGCGATGCCCTCGCACGCAAGATACGTAACGAACTCAAAAAGGCGAAGTTCGACCGTAACTTCACCGTGGTCTTTTCACCCGAAGAGGACAAATGCAAGGAGAAAGGCTCGTGTGTCGCCGTTACCGGTGCGGTGGGTCTGACCGTCTGTTCCGAAGCGATCAAGCGGATCTTGAAGACTACTTGATCTGCTCGGTAAGCTCCTGATACTTTCGCTGCAGTTGAAGATTCTCAAAAGGAACGATGTCGGGTACCTGTATGCGGCTGATCTGAGTGAACATCTCCTGACTCTGTGAAATCAGATCGTAAAGATCGGCGCTTAGCGAGACGGTTTGGTAGGTGTTTTGGGAGACCTTCAGGTTTGCCAGAGCGACCCTCTTTGCTTCGATCATCTTGTCTCGTGATCTGATCAAATCTTCTCGGTATCGTTTAGCGACTTTGAGTGTCCACTCCTGTGCCTTGATATTGTTGGCATAGATCGCAGCACGCCTCGGATCCTCTTCCTGTGCCTTGAGCCGCTGCGTCTGTGTGATCATCTCCTGTGCGTTGGTGATGATACGGTTGATCTTGGGGATATAGGTGTGATTGCACTTGTCAATGTACTTCTGCTGGATATGCACGACAAGCTCCAACAGAACCTGATGCATCCCGTAGTACTTTTTTGCCTGCCCCAACGCTTCGTTACTCTCTTGCATCAGATGAAGGATCTGATCGGTGATATATTTGAGGGTATCCATTACCAGTGAGATCTGGATGATATCATCCCCATCCACCCGGCTCAGCAACACATCGACCTGTGCCATGCTCAGATCCACACCGATATCAGAAAAGCTCTGCTGCAGGCTCTCCTTGATCATACGCATCTCATTGCGGTGTATGGCATTCTCATCCTTGAGATCTTTGATCTTCTCATCATACTCGTGCTTGGTCGTATAGAGTGTACTCTGCTCGGGTGCACCGATACGACGCTCTCTATAAGTGAGTATCTTGGCGTTGTTCTCCTTGATCTCCTCTTTAAGTGTCGCCATCTGCTTCTTGTACACCATGAGATCACTGCCGACAAGTCCGTCAACAATTCGGTCAAAGAGCGCATCAAGATCTTCCCGTATATCCGCTTTGTCCTCACCGAACCATGCCGAGTCGGGTGCATACACAAGCTTGTCGATGTAGTGCTTCCCCTCCTCTAGCTCGGGAGAGACTTGATCCCATGCTTGATTGAGGCGCTGTTGTCTGCGCTCTTCGTGGCTGAGCGGTTTGCTTTTGAGCGTATCTTCATAGATCTGGATGGTCTTTTCGCGTGTCTCATCGTAGAATTCACTGCTTTTATGCAGGAGATCGCTTGTCCAGTCCGCATAGAGCGTTGAAAAGAGCAAGACATTGAGATAGACCAGACGCTTCATAAGACTCCTTTTCAGATATTCTGGAGACATTATACAGCATGAAGTCAAACCGAAGTTAATAAGGAAAAGAAGGAGAAGTAAGCCCCGAAACGGGGCTAAAAGATAATTATACGGTTCGTTTGGGCATCTTGCGGTTACGCGCAGCAAGCACTGTCAGGATGAACAGCCCTGCGATCGCATAGTAGACCCACATCGGAATGGGTACCGGATCACCCGCCGCGTAGGAGTGAAGTCCGGAGAGGTAGTAGTTGACCCCGAAGTAGGTCATCAGTACCGTTGAGTAAGCCCATGTCGCTGCGACATTGTAGATAAATGTATCGTTGAGCTTAGGAATAAAGCGCATATGCAAAACTGCCGCATAGATGAGGATCGTCACCGCTGCCCAGGTTTCTTTGGAGTCCCAACCCCAGTAGCGTCCCCAGCTCTCATTCGCCCAGACACCACCGAGGAAGTTTCCTACCGTCAGCAGCATCAGACCGATAATAAGCCCCATCTCGGAAAGATTGGTCAGTTCTTTGATCGAACGGTCGATATTGGGGTGTCCGTTCTTTCCTCTGACGATAAAGAGGATCAACACCATCAGGGAGAGGATCGAGCCCAGTCCGAGGAAGCCGTCACCTGAGATGATGGTCGCGACATGGATCATCAGCCAGTAGGACTTGAGAACAGGGACGAGATTGGTGATCTCGGGATTGATGAAGCTCATGTGCGCCACCAGCATCGTGATCCCCGCCAGTATCGCCGTGCCTGCCAGAGCGAACGGAGAACGGCGTGCGAGGATGATCCCCGCCAACACCGTAGCCGCAGCGATAAAGACAATGGACTCATAGGCATTCGACCAAGGTGCATGTCCGGCGATGTACCAGCGTATACCCATCCCGGTGATATGCAGGGCAAAGGCGATGATCAGTACCGACCATGCGATACGCATCACCCACTTCATCGGGAAGTTCGGCTTGAGCACATGGATAAAGGCGAAGATCAACAGTATCACTCCCAGCATCAAATAGACAGGGAAAAGTTTGCTAAAGAGTCCCAGTTTGTTGTACCAGATCTCCATTTTGATATGCTCCGGACTTGGCAGTACCGCTGCACCGTAGGTCTTTTGGTACTTCTTGATCGCAGCCACACCGAGGTCGGCTTTGCTCCAGTCTCCTGTCTTCACTCCGTTGGCGACAAAGGCAAAGTAGGCTGAGATAGTCATCTGTACCTCTTTCTTCTGTGCCTCGGGGAAGGTCTTGAGCGCATCAAGCGGTGCGACCCATTTGTTATTTTTGTCGCCCGGTACCGGGTAGATACGCATCAGGCTTCCCTGATAGGTCATATAGGCAACATTGACACGCTCATCGATCTTGATCAACTCTTTGTCGTACTGTGATTTCTCCAGCGGTTTTTTGCGGCTGGCTTTGGTGACAGCATCAAACAGTTTGTAACCGAAATCCCCTTTTTTTCGGAAGAAGTCCGTGAATTTCGCATACTTGGTATCCTCAGGGAGTCCCAGATCAAGCGCGATCTTTTTGTGTCCTATTTTGATCATCGGCACGTTCTGGTAAAGTTCGGGCTGCATGATCATCCCGAGGAACATCTGGGTAGGCTCAAGGTCGTAGAGCTTCGTACGTCCAGTGATCTTGGCGATCACATCATGTGCGACCGTATCCATCGGTTTCATCCGTCCGGCATGATCCTGTACGGCAAGCGTACCAAAATTGCGTGCATGCTCGGCACTGTAGGCATGCATCTGTTTGAGTACCTCAGGACTCACTTCGGCAGAAGCCGCCTCTGCATGCTGAGGAGAGAATGCCAACGCCGCAGCGAAGATCAGTGCGATAGTACCGTGCTGCAGTTTGCGTGCGCCTTTGAGAAGCTTCTGGAACCGCCCGTTGGGGATAAAGAGGCTCCAGATCATCCCGATGGCAAGCAACAGATAGCCTATGTAGGTAGGGAGTGTGCCCGGATCGTGGTTGACCGAGAGTACCGTACCCTTCTCGTCCGGATCGTAGGAGGACTGGAAGAAACGGTAGTTACGATGGTCAAGGATATGGTTCATATAGATATGGTACGGCATCTCGATCCCCTGTTCTTTGTCTATGAGCACCACTTGGCTGGAGTAGGATGCCGGTGTCATCGAACCGGGATAGCGCTCCAGTTCGAAGTCCTTCAGTTTGATTGCAAACGGCAGTTCGATGATCTTCGAACCGATACGCATCTGGATATCCACACCATTGAGCGTAAACTCTTTGAGTTCCCCTATCTGCCCTTTCATCGGCTTGAAGACCACCTCTTTGCTCTTGTCACCGACACTGACTTTGAGCTTGATATACTCCGGTTTGCCCGACTTGGTCTTGAGTGCGTGCGAGACTGTTCTGACTGAGGATTTTTCATGGATATCCTTGAGTACGACCGCATTGTTCCCAAAACGATAGAGCATACGGCGTGTCAAGTTATTGTCACCGGGCTGGATCTCAGACGGTGTACGGGTATCCATATTAAGGGTCTTAATGATAAACGGGAAGTTGACATGCAAGTTACCGGGCTCTCCGGTGATCTTGAAAGTCGGTTTGTCCGTAGGGACATTCTCCACACCGTAAGAGACATAGAAAGCACCAAAGTCTTTGATCGTCCCTTTTTTAAAGTAGTGGATCTGTCCCTTACCCCCTGCGGAGATCTTCATTTCAAGTAGTGTACTGCCTTTGGGATCGGCATAGACCTCCTCTTCGGCAGTAGGGAGATATTTTTCAAGCGTGATATGTACCGTCTTGTCACCTACCTTCAACGATTCGGAGAGATGATTCTTTGTCATCGTTGAGAAGAAGAGCTCCTTCTCAAGCGAGGCATTCCCATCCTTGCTTTTGGCAAACACCTCCATCACCTTGACATCCGAGACCATCTTGTTGGTCGTCTGACCTTCTCGAATGTGCATAATCCCTTCGTAGCCCACATAACGGGTGATCAACGCACCCATTGCGATGATAATAAAAGAGAAGTGAAAGAGAAATACGGGAAATTTCGTCTTATAGGTCTTGTACTTGATGATCTGGTAGGTCAAAATGATAATGAAGTAGGCAAGGAAGAACTCGAACCATTTTGCCTTGTAGATCAGTGCGCGGGCGGTCTGTGTACCGTAATCGTTCTCAATGAAAGTGGCGACACCGATACTCACACCGAACAGGAAGAGCATCAAAACCGCCATTTTCATCGACAAAATTTTCTTTAACATCGTTATAGTCCCTTTGTGGTTCCCATAAGAAACCGTGATAGGTGGCGATTATAACGGATGTTTGCTAACTATTTGTTAATTAGGAGAGATTTTCTCCTTCAGAATATTCAAAATACCGTGCACATACCCCTCTCCCTCTTTAATACGCAGGATTTGATATGCCGTATCGATCGCTTTTGTCTCCTCCTGGAACGCTTCATACGCTTTGAAAAGTCCCATCAGGTAGCGAACATTTTCCCGATCTTCCCGTACCGCTCTCTCAAACGATCGCAACGCATTGGAGATATCCCCCTTTTTGAAGAAACACTCCCCCGCATTGTAATAGTACTCTCCATCAAATTCGGCAACATCTACACTCAGCAGAAGTTCCAGTGCTTCTTCATATTGATCAGTAGCGATCAGGGTCTTGATATAATTTAGAGATTCTTTTCTCATCTTGTACTCCTTGGTCTAAGTAGCACAAGTATAGAGAATACCCCGTAGAAAGATAAGGGCATATTTGCAAGAAAAAAAGGCTGAAAATGGCTACTTCAGCTCTCCCCAACTCTCCCCGATGCTTACGGAACACTCCAGAGGGACATTGAGCGTGTAGATCTGTTCCATCGTCTCTTTGAGGCGTTGAGAGATACTCTCTGCCGCTGCTTCTTCGATCTCAAAGATCAGTTCATCGTGGATCTGCAGCAGCATAAAGGCATCCAGCCCTTCCTTTCGGAGCATTTCATCGATCCGGTTCATCGACAGTTTGATCAGGTCAGCTGCGGAGCCTTGGAAGACGGTATTGACCGACTCTCGCATATAGGCGGCTTTTTGCATACCGTTGGCGTTGTCATAGTCGAAGAACCTGCGTCGTCCCAGGATCGTCTCGACATAGCCGTCTATCTTCACCTGCTCCTGTATGCCCTCTAGAAAGGATTTGACCGTGGGGAAGTTCTCGAAGTAGTTCTTGATGATCTCTTTTGCCTCTACCTGCGAGATACCCAGTTCATCCGAGAGCTTCTTGGGACCCATCCCGTAGAGCAGTCCGAAGTTGACGGATTTGGCGAAGTTACGCTTTGCTCTTGCCTCCGCTTCACCAAAGAGCCTGACGGCTGTCGCCATATGGATATCCACACCGTTGTTAAACGCCTCCATCAGTGCCGCATCCCTGCTAAAGTGTGCCAGCAGTCGCAGCTCGATCTGAGAGTAGTCGATACTCACCAGTTTGTAGCCCTCTCTGGCGACAAAAGCATCACGCACACGCCTGCCAAGCTCAGATCGTACCGGGATATTCTGAAGGTTTGGATCTTTGGAACTGAGCCTTCCTGTTGCCGTACCTGTCTGTAGAAAAGAGGTGTAGATACGACTCTTCTCATCCTTTTTCGCCAGCTTCAACAACGGTTCGACATAGGTTGAGAGCATTTTCTGGTATTCACGGTAGACAAGGATCTTTTCGATGATCGGGTGCTCACCTTTGAGGGACTTGAGCACTGCTTCATTGGTGGAGTAGCCTGTTTTGGTCTTTTTGCCGCCTTTGAGCCCCAGCTGCTGAAAAAGTACGACTCCCAGCTGCTGAGTAGATCGAATATTGAACTCCGTACCCGCCAGTGCATAGATCTCCTCCGTCAGGGAAGCAAGCTCATCACTAAGCTCCTTTTGCAGTGCTACCAGATGGGTCTGATCCACCTTGATCCCAAGTTGTTCCATACGAATGAGTACATTGATAAAAGGGTATTCCACCTCTTTTGCCTCTTTGAGCAGATGGGCAAGCGATCCAAGCTCCATCTTCTTCTTGATCGCTCCGTAGAGCAGGAATGTCATCCAAGCATCTTCAGCGGCATAGAAGGTCGCCTCGGGGATCGATACGGAGGAGAAATCCTCCCCCTTTTTGACCGTCTCTTTGAACGACTTCATCTCATACTTGAAAAACTTTTGTGCCAATGCATCCAGTCCTACCTTACTCCCAGGATCGCTCAGCCAAGCCATGATCATCGTATCGGCGAAGGGGCTGACCTCGGGGATCCCAAAGCGGTTGTAGAGCAAAGAGAGATCGAACTTGAGATTCTGACCGATCACCTGCATCCCCATCAGCTTTTCGATCGCCGCTTTCGCATCGGACTCACTCACCTGCGCTTCCACACCGAGATAACTGTGTGAGACCGGTACATAGTAGGCTTTCTGTACCGATGTACAGAAGGAGAAACCAACCATTCTGGCACTTTTGGTATCCAGCCCCGTCGTCTCAGTATCGAATGCCACAAGGGTCTCTTTGTCCAGTGTGTCAAGCACGGCATCAAGCTTCTCTTTGGTATCCAGCGTGATCGCCTCAAAGGTCAAAGAGGGTTTCTTCGGTTCAGGTATAGAGGGTTTTATCTCGGGCATACAGGCGGGATCACCGTAGAGTGTCTGCGCCTTTTTGATCGCCTGTTTCATCTCGTACTTCTGAAACTCGTCAATGAGACAGCTGAGATAGTTCTTCTCCTCAAAAACAAACTCGGAGAGATCCAGACGGTCATAGACGTCATCCCGCATACGTACCAGTTCACGGGAAAGGAACGCACTCTCCTTCCCCTCCAAGAGCAATTTCTGTATGCGTGGTGTACCGGCATTCTCGATGTCCGCATAGATCGCTTCGAGCGTATGGTACTTATTGATGAGTTTTGCCGCCCCTTTGACACCGATCCCTTTGACACCGGGTACATTGTCCGAACTGTCTCCTACAAGCGCCTGAAAATCGACAAAATCCTCAGGACGTACTCCGAACTTGGCGACACACGCCTCCTCATCGACCTCCTTGCGGTTGACCGCATCATACATCACCACCTGCTTGTCGTCGATCAACTGATAGAGATCCTTGTCATGCGATACGATGGTCACTTTGAGGTTCTGCTCTCTGGCGAACTTCGTCACGGTCGTAATGATATCATCCGCCTCGAATCCCTCTTTGGAGAGATTGGAAAACCCCATCTTCTCGATCCACTTGATCGCTACGGGGAGCTGTTTGGTCAGGTCTTCCGGCGGTGCTTCACGGTTTGCCTTGTATGCCGGGTAGATCTCGTTACGAAATGTCGGACCTTTGCTGTCAAGTGCAAAGACCAGATAGTCCGTCGAATGGTCACGGTGCAGTGAGTCCACTAGATTGACGAACCCTGTCAGCAAGCCGGTGGGAAAGCCTTCGGAGTTACGCAGCGGAGGGAGTGCATAGTAGGCACGGAAGAAGAAGCCGAATGTATCGATGATCGTGATCGTTTTCACAGTATAAGACCCTGTTTTTTATGCTATTTTAGCCAATATCGTGTTAGAGGTCTCTATATCCGACAAAACAGAATTTTTTTACTCAGTATTAAGTATGATTATACTATTATTAATGCAATATCATCAAGGAAGAAGCAAAAAGATGGATGCAATAGAAGAAGTTGGAAAGAGTATCGATTACGGAAAGCCCGTAAAGCGCCGTATCAAGAAAAAAAACAATCCCATGATCGATTCAAGCGGATATATGCAAAAACCTGTCAATTTGCAGAAAACCCCTTTTCTTTTTTTCCCTCCGGGGAAAGAGATGCTCTTTTTGGGAATCTACTTTGTTACACTTCCCTATATTGCAGGTCTACTTTTCCTTTTCTTTTATGTTTCAGAGGGGAAACCGGCTGTTTTCGGCTCCATCACCGTAGGATCGGATGCCAACTTCTTTTTGATATGGTCGATCGGATACGAGATCATCGCAGCGATCATCATAGTCTGGATTATCAAAAACTCCATTATGTACTCTATACGAAAAAGTCAGACAGATAGACGCAGGAGACCCAAAAAATTTAGGCACCCCTAACTTTTTTCAGTTCTTTCGCCAGATACTCACCCGTATACGAACCGGTCTGTTCATACTCCGCAGCCACTTTTTCCGGACTGCCCTCGGCAATAATCCTGCCCCCTTTATTCCCGCCTTCAGGTCCCATGTCAATGATATAATCGGCGTTTTTGACCATATCGAGATTGTGTTCGATCACCACGACCGAGTTACCCAATTCTACCAGATGGTGCAGTACCCCCGTGAGCCTGTCCACATCGGCGAAGTGTAGTCCTGTGGTAGGTTCATCTAAGATGTAGAGTGTACGCCCCGTATCTTTACGACTCAACTCCTTGCTCAGTTTGATACGCTGCGCCTCTCCACCTGAGAGCGTGGTGGCATTCTGTCCGAGGGTAATGTAGTCCAGTCCCACAGCTGTAAGGGTCTTCAGTTTGGAGGCGATGGCAGGGATGGCTTTGAAGAACTCCAGTGCCTCCCCCACACTCATCGCCAAAACATCGGCGATCGACTTGCCTTTATATTTCACTTCCAGTGTCTGTGCGTTGTAGCGTGTTCCGTGACAGGCATCACACTTGACCAGTACATCGGGGAGGAAATGCATTTCGATCTTGATCTGTCCGTCCCCCTGACACTTCTCACAGCGTCCGCCCTTGACATTGAAGGAGAAACGCCCGATCTTGTAACCGCGCAGCTCCGCCTCTTTGGTCTGGGCAAAAAGCTTGCGTATCTCATCCATAATCCCGGTATAAGTAGCAGGGTTGGATCGCGGGGTCCGTCCAATGGGGCTCTGGTCGAGGTAGATCACCTTGTCCAGACGCTCCAGTCCGTTGATCTCCACGCCGTCGACCTTGTTAACCTTCTTGGCATGGTTGAGCAGTTCACGCGCCACAGGCAACAGCGTCTGCAAAATCAGCGAGCTCTTGCCCGATCCGCTCACACCCGTGATACAGACAAAGTTGTGCAGTGGGATCTTCGCATCAAGGTTTTCGATGTTGTTGAGTGTGACATTCTTGATCTCTATCCAATGTTTCTGCTCTCTGTCGTGCGGATAGCTGATCTCCTTTTTGCCGTTGAGATACTGTGCGGTGAGTGTCTTTGCCTTGAGCAGTTTTTTCTGATCACCGGCGAAGACCACCTCCCCGCCATACGCACCCGCACCCGGACCGATATCGACAATATAGTCTGCCGCCATGATCGTCTCTTTGTCATGCTCGACAACGATGACGGTATTGCCCTTGTCCCGCAAGGAGTTTAGGGTGCGGATCAGTTTCATCGTGTCACGCTCATGCAGCCCGATGCTGGGCTCATCGAGTACATACATCACACCCGTAAGCCCCGACCCGATCTGAGAAGCGATACGGATACGCTGCGCCTCTCCTCCGGAGATGGTACGGGCATCACGGCTGAG
>CAYPWA010000022.1:0-10582 GCA_964414325.1 uncultured Sulfurovum sp.
TCCCATTTACGGTATGTTAGCCAGGAGACAAAAACGGTATTTCTATCCGTAAATCCGTTTGAAAAGCATCATCCCCGCCATGGTCGCGACCACACAGAGCAGGACGTTGAGGGTGACGTTCATCGTCACGCGTCCCCAGAGTCCGCCCTGAAGCATCGTGACCGTCTCCAGCGAGAAGGTCGAGAAAGTCGTCAGGGCACCGAGCATCCCGGTGATGACCAGGGCTTTCTGGTGCGGTGCGACAACCGACTCGAAATAGAGTGCGAGAAACCCGATGATGAAGCTCCCCAGCACATTCACACTCAGCGTACCTACGGGGAAAAGCGTCGGCGAGAGCTTCTGCACCCATCCGCTGATAAGAAAACGCAATATCGCACCCACAAACCCGCCCGTGCCTACGGCAAGCAACAACCACGGCTGCATTACGCCTCTCCGTTATCAAACTTGGGGTGGTGGTACTGCACCACTTCGGTATCGGACATCGTCACCAATCCCTCGGCGATCATCTCACCCGCAGCATCGAGATAGCGGCGGATCTTCTCTTCGGTATCGATCATCGTCACGATCAGCGGTACCTTCTGCTTGAGCACCCAGACATTGAAGCTGTGGATCTCGGAGTGTACTCCCAGACCCGCCACGGCTTTGACCACCGTCGCACCCGCGAGTCCCTTCTCTTTGGCAAGGGCAAGCAGTGCTTCAAAGAGCGGTTTGCCCTCGTAGGTATCTTCGTTGCTGATATAGATACGCAGTTCTTTGCGTTTTCCAAGATAGCGTTGCATGGTTTTCCTTTGTAGCGTATTCAAAAACTATTTTAGCATATTAGTCTATTGGGTGTCATGGATACGATCGGAGTATCTTTCATGTTGTTAAATGATCTCTTCAAGATCGTGTGCAAGCTCATCCGCTTTCGACTTCTGCTTGCTTTTCAGATGCATGATGGTAGCCCATACGGCTGCAAACAAACTAAATAGCGTAAAGATCCACGGACTGATAAGATCGTACGCATAATAATCTACCATGGCGGAAAGTGTAAAAAAGAGAACAAAATAGACTGCGAAAAGTGCTATTTTGTGTTTCAGGCTGACTTGGTGTCTGTTCTTTTTGGCATGAAGGCAATCCTTTTTTAGATGAGATGTTCAGTGTGGAGTCCCCACATAATGGTAAGTATACCCATAAGCGTAATCCACAGTGCTGATTTATAGGTGTTTTTTACACCGCCAAACCAGAGCGCATAAAGTGCTTTGAGCAGATTGTTACTGCCTGCAGCGATCATGATCGCTGCAAGTATCTGTGTACTTTCGATGGAAAATTTACCCGTCAAAATAGAGAGGATAAACGGATCGATATCGGTAAAACCTACCAAAAAGGAGAGTATTTCCAATCCTGATGTGCCATAGTGTTTGGTGACAAAATGGGTCAGGATCATCATGACAACAAACAAGAAGGCAAAAATAAATGCTGTTTTTAGCTCCAGAGGGTTTTTGTCGACGATATCGACATGTTCACTCTTCTCCTCTTTGGTACGCAGATAAAACCATGAGACCACAAAACCGAACAAAGCAAAGAAAGTGAAAGGCATGAGTATCTCTTTTCCAATCTCCACATTGAAAATAAGCGCAACAACGATCAAACGAAGGTACATAACGGAAGTAGCGGAGATAATCGCCGCATCCAGTACTGAGTACCCATGAAGCATCTTTGCCTTTTGCGCAAGTACCACGGTGGTGGCGGTAGAGGAGTAAGAGCCTCCGAATATCCCTGTCAGATAGTAGCCTTTGGAAGGGAAAAAATACTTCTGAAGGATGTATCCTCCGTAGCTGATACCCGAGATCACTACAACCGCCAACCATATCTTGAAAGGGGAAAGCGGGATATAGGGAATGATCTTGGTATCAGGCAGCAACGGCAAGATTACGACGGAGAGCAGAACCATTTTACTCAAGGCGAGGAACTCTTCACTGTTGATCTCTTTGGCAAAACTTCCGATAGACTGATTGATATTGAGAATAAACACGATACTCACATAAAGCAGTGCGGTCATCCAGAGTGGCTGCACCTGAATAAGTGCACCCATTGCAAAGACAAGCACCATCACAATATAAAGAAGGATACTGCGCTTATGGTTTTGCAGATTTTGATGATAAAGCAGTGCATACAAGACGGAAATAGAGAAAAGTCCAAGGGCATAGAGCAGATGGATATGCGTCTCAAGCTGCCAAAGGATAAACCCAAGTATCCCTACAAAACTGAAGGTACGGACATCACCAAAAAAGTAGTTCTCATCCGTTTGTCCGATACGCTGGTTACGGTAGGATTTCACTTCCAGTCCTACAAGGAAACTGAAAGTGGCGACAACAAGGAAATGTACAAGATCATTATTAAAATTCATGGAAAGATCGATCCTCTCTTGTAAGACTTATGCCCATCCATGCATCACCCCGTACATCACATAGGGTTTCAGCACTCTGTCGGTCAGATACCAATAGAGCTCATGACAGCGCAATGGATCAAGGAACGTTACGGGTGCCATGGGTTTCTTCTGTTTGTCATATGCTTCCAGAAGAACACTTTTTGGCTTGACACACAAAACCGTATCGCAACCGTATCCTTCATAGGAGACATTCGGTTTTTTCCCTTCATCGATTGCACGCATCGTATCGACCACGGTTTTCACCTGATCCACGATCGCCGCACCGGTCTTCAGTGCCGTTGTTCCCGCAGCATCTCCTACGGCAAAAACATTTTCAAAACGCTTATGCTGCAGTGTATTCTCTTCGACATCGATCCATCCGTTTTTATCGGTCAGACCGCTTTGCTCAAAAAGTTTACCCGCATGCATCGCCGGTGTTACATGGAGAAAATCATATCCCATGCTCTTTTGGTTGGCGAAGTTCACTGTTTTTGTGGACAGATCAACGTTGACAAGGCGTTCACTTTCGAAAAAGACCCCCTCCTGCTTTAGTAACTTCTTGTAAAGGATATCATAAGCATCATTCGCAGAGAGTCTTCCGTCTCCTGCATTGAATGTGATTTCCACCTTCTGACGTACCCCTTCATCTTTAAGTCTTCTGATGAGCGAAAAGAGTGCGCTCAATGTGGCACCGGGTGATTTGATATGTATATTCTCCTGCGTAAACAGTACACTGAGTTTCTCATCACCTGAAAGGTCTACAGCTTTCTGGACAATGGCACCAACCCGTTCATGAAGTTGTGCCGCACCATGGAAGTAGTAGATACTTCCAATCGCCGGGTCATCCATCCAGGATGCTTTTTTCTCAAGCATTTCCAAAGAAGTGATCTCCCCTTCAAGACCTTCGATCGCAGCATAGTCCAGTACGGCTCCACTGGCAATGACAAGGTAGTCATACTCCGTCTCGTTCCCCTTCACGTCTTTGACCCGATTCGCATCCGTATCTATAGAGACAACCGACGATTCGATCCATCGGACCCCCTCGGGGATAAAGTCTTTTCTTTTGTACTCCAAACGCTGTTCACACCAGACACCCGTACCGAGCATCGTGAGTCCCGGCTGATACCATGCACTGGTACGAGAAGGTTCATAGACGGTTATCTGCGGCCAGGTGATCGCTCTTTGGAGTCGGTATGCCAATGTCGTACCCGCCATACCACCACCGATAATCACAATGCGAAGCGGTTTTGTCTTTGAGGGTTTTTTTTGCAGACTTCCGGTGGAAGCCTCCGCCTGTTGCGTGCCAAGAAGCATGGCGGCACTGCCTATACCTGCCAGTTTGAGCGCATCCCGTCTGTTCAGTTGATGTTTCTCTGTATCTTTTTTCATCGTTTCCACCTCATATATCCAGTTTTCCACGTTTACGATAGTATCCCAGTACCATCATTTTGACCACATCGTTGAAGACGAACCAGGCAAAGAGATAGACCACCAGGAAGATCGCCCATCCCCATCCCATCGGATAGATCAGTCCAAATCCGTACACGGCGATAATCACCGCCGCCACTGCCGACCAGAGTGAGGCATTCCAGAGTATCGGATTGGGCCAAGGACGCTTCCAGAACCAGTCATCGCGTCGTGTGTTGTAGAGCGTACCGTGTCCTGCAATGATCAGTTTGGCAAAGAAGATCGTCTGGGTCAGTTCCGCATTGACCTGCCATACATAATAGACCAGCCAGAAAAGCAGGAACGAAGAGAGTACTCCCGCCACTCCCAGCCATGTGGAAAGCACCAAGACTTCCTTCATATCCCAGCGTACCGGATAGCGACGGAGCTTGGTATTGTCATAGGCAATCGCCAGAATAGGCAGATCGTTAAAGAGTGCCAGCAGGATGATCTCGATGGCGGTAATAGGATAAAAGTCAAAAATACTGATCGTCAAAGCGAACAGGAGGATCACTCTAATCGTTTCGGTGATCCTGTAGATCGTATAGCTCTGCATACGCTCAAAGGTAATACGTGCGATCTTTATCGCATCGTTGATGACCTTGAGACCCGGAGCAAGCAGTACAAGATCTGCCGAAGCCCTCGCCGCATCGGTTGCACCGCTTACAGCGATACCGCAGTCCGCCTTTTTGAGCGCCGGCGCGTCATTGACCCCGTCACCGGTCATCCCCACGATATGGTTCGCTTTTTGCAATTTGTCCACAATATAGTATTTGTCTTCAGGGAAAACCTGCGCAAATCCGTGACTCTTCTCGATCGCTTCAATGATCTCAGACTCATGCTGCTTGATGCTGTTTTTGGGAAGCGGTCTGTTCATCAGAAGTTTTTCAACCTCCTGACTGATCTCTTTACCGAACTTCCGTACCTCTTCGTCGGTGACCTTTTCGGGTTCGAGCTTTTTATACAGCGCTTCGGAGATCACCTCCGCAAGGAACAGATACTCTTCAGTTGTCTGACCTCTCAGGGCTTTGATGTCCCGGATCTCCGTACCGATATCGAGGATACCTGCGATATACTGGGCAACAGCGACATTGTCTCCTGTGACCATTTTCACTTCAACACCATGCGCTTTGGCATCGGCGATAACCTCTTTTGAGTCTTCACGCGGAGGATCGTACAGCGGTACCAGCCCCATAAAATGATACTTCTCTTCGGTTACCTCTTTTTTGGCGACACCAAGCGTACGGAATCCTTTTTTTGCAAAAGACTCCACCGCAGCATAGGCTGCCTTCTTGTCAAACTCGCTTTCATCACACATCTCTATGATCACCTGAGGGGCACCCTTGGTGACTGCATAGGTTTTGTTATCCTTGATGACAATGCTTTCCGTACGTTTACTGACAGGGTCGAATGGTGTAAATTTTTCGAGGGTATAGTCCTTTAACGCCTCGTAGGTTTTCGTTTTTTTGAGATACTCATAGATAGGGGTCTCTATGGGGTCGTTATTCTCTTCTTTGGATGCCAGAGCCGCTGTAAACAGAAGATCTTCAGGGGTCACGTCACCAACCGTATAAGGGTCATTGATCGTCATTTTATTCTGTGTCAGCGTACCGGTCTTGTCGGAACAGAGGATATCCATACCCGCCAGCTCTTCTATGGCAGAAAGTCTACTGACAATAGCCTGCATGCCGGCAAGTGTTTTGGCTCCTGCCGCCATCGTCACAGTCAAGACCGCCGGAAGTGCAACAGGGATCGCCGCAACGGTCAGTATCAGGGCATATTCGAGCAGATCAAGAATACTCTGCCCTCGAACCACACCAAAATAAATAATAATAGAGACCATCACCAGTGTCACGGCAATGAGGAAGTTTCCTACCTTAATGACCATTTCCTGGAAATGGCTGCGCTCTTCATTCTCTGCTTTCGCCACCAGTTTGACGGTTTTACCAAAATAGGTTCTCTCTCCGGTCTCCACAACCTGAGCGATACATTCCCCTTTTTTGATGATTGCATTGGCATAGACCGTATCACCGGGTTTTTTAGTAACGGGAAGCGACTCTCCTGTCAACGCAGATTGATCTACAGAGAGATAGTCCCCCTCCAGAAGTTTCACATCGGCGGGGACGATATCGCCTATTTTGATCTTGACGATATCATCGGGGACAATCTCTTTGGCATCCACTTCACTCCACTGACCGTCACGCTTTACAAGCGCTTTTCTGGCAAGTTTGTCTTTAAGGACTTTGAGTGCATTGAGCGCTTTGGACTCCTGATAGAAATCGATCGCCGCATTGAATACAAGCAAGATCGTAATAATCGTGAAGTCTTCCCAGTGCTTGACCATAGCCGAAAGGATCGCCGCAATCTCGATCATCCACGGGATCGGTCCCCAGAAACGTCTGAAAAGCCGATGCATCCAACTCTCTTCTTTTTCCTCGATGGTGTTGGGACCGTACTTCTTGAGTCTCTCTTTCGCCTCTTCCTGTGTCAGCCCCTGATATTGCTTCTCCTCTGCTGCCATCTATGCCTCCTTGTCAAAGACCACATGGGCGTTTTGTGTGATGTAGTCTACGATCTCGTTCACATCGTCACTGAGTATAAACAGATCAAGATCCTCTTTGTTGATCATCCCCTCTTTGAGCATATTGTCATAAAATGCCATCAGTGGTTCGAAGTAGGATTTGCCGTAGAAGACCACAGGGATGGACGACATCTTGCGCGTCTGTACCAGTGTGAGGATCTCACTGAGCTCATCGAGTGTCCCGAACCCGCCGGGCATGATGACCGTCGCCACAGAGTATTTGAGAAAGGTCACCTTGCGGGTAAAGAAGTAGTCAAACTGCAGTTCGGTCTTGACATAGGGGTTGGTCTTCTGCTCATGAGGCAGCTTGATATTGAGCCCCACGGAGTTCTTGGCACCACGGTTTCCCGCCTCCATGATCCCGCCGCCGCCACCGGTAATGATGGCAAATCCCTCATCCGAGAGTCTTTGACTGATCTCCATCGCTTTCTTGTAGTAGGGATGGGTCTCTTTGATTCTGGCACTGCCAAAAATGCTTACCGCAGGCGGCAGAGTCTCCAGCTCATCGAAGGCATCGGTGAAGTCACTGATGACCTTGAACATCCGCCAGACATCTTTTTCGATGTTTCGGTTATCGAGAAAATCCTTCTGAAAGTCCTTCATTCTACCCCTCCTTCTCTACAGCAGCGACATGTTGGATGGTCGAGAGGACACTGTCGGGGTTGAGGCTCATCGAGTCGATCCCGAGCTTGACCAGAAATGCTGCCATCTCAGGGTAGTCCGACGGAGCCTGTCCGCAGATGCCGCTGTGTCTGCCGTTGCGTTTGGCACCCTCTACCGCCATCTCGATCATCTTCTTCACGCCCGGATCACGCTCGTCATAGTCGAACGAGACGATCTCGCTGTCACGATCAACCCCGAGAGTCAGCTGGGTCAGGTCGTTGCTGCCGATACTGAAGCCGTCGAAGATCTCGCTGAAGGCATCGATCTGGATGACATTGTTGGGGATCTCGCACATCACATAGATCTGCAGACCATTCTCACCGCGCTTGAGCCCGTACTTCGCCATCGTCTCGAGTACCTTTTTGCCCTCTTCGACACGGCGACAGAAGGGGATCATGAGGATGACATTGTCAAAGCCCATCTCCTCACGCACACGCTTCATCGCCGCACACTCCAGCGCAAACCCCTCCTCGTATGCCGGGTGGGCATAGCGTGCCGCACCGCGGAAGCCGATCATGGGGTTGTCCTCTTCCGGTTCGAAAAACTTTCCGCCAAGCAGTGTTGCATATTCGTTTGATTTAAAGTCACTCATCCTTACCACACAAGGCTTGGGATAGACCGCCGATGCAATAGTCGCCACCCCTTCGGAGAGGCGCTTGATGAAAAAATCTTCTAAAGAATCATAGGATTCCGCCAGGCTATTCATCGCTGTTCTCGTTGCTTCATCCACTTTTTCCGGATGTTTGAGCGCCATCGGATGTGCTTTGATGTATTCATTGATAATGAACTCCATCCGCGCAAGCCCTATACCGTCTACCGGCAGTGATGTAAGTGAAAAGGCTATATCGGGGTTTCCAAGGTTCATCATGATCTCTGTTTTGGGTTTTTCCAGAGCACTGAGATCTGTCTCTTCAATATCAAATGCAAGTTTTCCCTCATAGACATAACCATTCTCACCCTCTGCACAGCTGACCGTTACCTCTTGACCGTTCTGCAAGACTTCCGTTGCATTTTCGGTTCCGACGATCGCAGGCAGACCGAGTTCACGGCTGACAATGGCAGCATGGCAGGTACGACCGCCCTTGTTGGTGACGATCGCTGAGGCGATCTTCATGACCGGTTCCCAGTCTGGGGTGGTGATATCTGCGACAAGCACCTCTCCGGGCTTGAAACTGTCCATCTCTTTGATATTATGAACGATATGCACTTTTCCGGTACCTATTTTCGTACCGACGGCACGTCCTGTCGTCAGCACCTTGCCCCGCTCTTTAAGGCGGTAGATCTTGAGCAGTGTACCGCTTGTCTGAGACTGTACTGTCTCGGGACGTGCCTGTACCATATAGAGATGTCCGTCTTCACCGTCTTTTGCCCACTCCATATCCATCGGTTTGTGGAAACCTGCTTTCTCGGAATAGTGTCTTTCCACTTTGATCGCGTAATCTGCCAGTACCATCACCTCTTCATCGGTAAGGCAGAAGTGTTTGCGCTCTTCAGGTGTCGTTTCGATGTTTTTGGTGTACTCCACCGCCATATTGCTGACATTCGCCTCTTTGGTGAAGACCATCTTGAGCGCCTTGCTTCCAAGTCTGCGTTTGAGTACGGCTCTGTGCCCTTTGCTGAACGTCGGTTTGTGCACATAGAAACTGTCAGGGTCTATGCTCCCCAACACCACGTTCTCCCCCAGTCCGTACGCCGCATTGATAAAGACAACATCCCTGAATCCCGTCTCCGTATCGAGGCTGAACATCACACCGCTGGCACCGATGTCACTGCGTACCATCTTCATGACCACGGCAGAGAGGTAGACCTTGTAGTAGTCAAATCCGTTATCGTATTTGTAATGCAGCGAACGGTCGGTAAAGTTGGATGCCAGACAGCGCAAATAGGCATCGATCAGCTCCTCTTCATTCTGAATATTGAGGTACGTCTCGTTCTGCCCTGCAAAAGAAGCTTCGGGAGAATCTTCCGCTGTGGCGGAAGAACGTACGGCAACAGAGACATTTTCACCATACTCCTCTTTCAGTTTTCGGAAATTTTCCAAGATACCGTTTTTGATCTCTTCGGGAAGTTCACATTCATAGACGATCTTTCGACATGCCGCACCGCGCTCCTGAAGCTGCTGCACATTGTCCGGATCGAGATCATCCAGCTGGGCATGGAGCTTTTCCCAGGCATGGTTGTAATCAAGTATCGCTTTGTAGGCTGATGCTGTGACGGCAAATCCGTTGGGGACACGTACACCCTCTGCTGTCAGGTTTCGGTACATCTCACCCAAAGAGGCATTCTTGCCTCCAACCTCGGCAACATCCTCGATGCCGATCTCTTTGAACCATTTGATATATGACATACTGTACTCCTTTATGATAGATAGATAATTTCTTCAGGCTCTACGATGTGCGCTTTTTGATGCAGTGCATTCTCCAGCACACTGCGCAGGATCGTCTGTTTGTCCTCCTCACCGTGGATCAGATAGACTGTTTTGATCCCCTCCGCTCCGGAGATCCAACGTACGATCGCACTCTGGTCGGCATGTGCGGAAAAGCCGTTGATAGTATGTACCGAAGCGCGGATCAGGATGTCTTCATGGTATATCTTGACCCAGCGTGCCCCGTCCACAATATGCCGTCCCAGTGTCCCTACCGCCTGATAGCCTACAAAAATGACGGCGTTCTTGCGATTCCACAGACGGTTTTTGAAGTGATGCAGTATCCGCCCGCCGGTACACATGCCGCTTCCGGCGATAATGATGGCACGACGATCGACATCGTTGATCTTCTTGGAGTCTTCCACATCAAGCGTATAGATCAGGTTACTGAAGTCAAAAACCGTACCGTCACGCTCTTTGATCGCCTGACACTCTTTGCTGAGAAGTTGCGCATGCTCCCGATAGATATCGGTCGCTCGGCTCGCCATAGGGGAGTCCAAAAAGATCTGACACTCAGGCAGCTCTTTACGATCATACATCTTTTTGAGGATACAAAGGATCTCCTGTGTACGCTCTACGGCAAAAGAGGGAATGATCACGTTGCCCCAGTTGTGCATCGTATCAATGATGATACGCTTAAACTCCGCCAGACTCTCTGCAGCTCCTTGATGGTCACGATCGCCGTAGGTGGACTCGACATAGAGATAGTCCGTTTTGGGAAGTGGTGAGAGTTTGGGAAGTACCATATCGTTGTCGTTTCCAATGTCACCGGAAAAGACGATGGTGCGTGACTGCCCTTTTTCATGGTATCGTATCTCGATAAATGCCGAGCCGAGGATATGTCCCGCATCATGATAGACCACCTCAATCCCCTCTTCCAATACAAAAGGCTCTTCATACGCCGGATAGTGCCATTGGCGATCGAACGCGGCATCCACATCCGCCTCCTCATAGAGCGGCACCTTCTCCAACGCCTCTTTGCCTTTTCGTTGTGCTTTTTTGTAGCGGGTAAGATAGTCCTCTTTCATGATCTTGGCACTGTCATAGAGGATCACCT
>CAYPWA010000023.1:0-10465 GCA_964414325.1 uncultured Sulfurovum sp.
CAGGTCTGTTGCAGGAATTACATTGTCAATATTCGCATTTGCGAGGATCTCAGCTGCTTCTTCGGCATTGGTACCGTCGAGTCTGACGATGACCGGTACATGCACATCGACCATTTTCGTTGCTTCAAGAATACCGTTGGCAATACGGTCACAACGGACAATACCACCGAAGATGTTCACAAAGATCGCTTTGACTTTGGGGTTTTTGAGGATGATCTCGAAGCCTTTGGCGACAGTCTCCGCATTGGCTTTCCCCCCTACATCAAGGAAGTTCGCAGGCGTACCGCCCATATAGTTGATGGTGTCCATCGTACCCATCGCAAGTCCCGCACCGTTGACCATACATCCAATCTCACCGTCAAGTGCGATGTAGCTGAGCCCGTATTGTGCGGCTTCTCTCTCATCAGGGTCTTCCTCGGAGATATCTCTCATCTCTTCAAGTTCAGGGTGTCTGTAGAGTGCGGAATCATCAAAACCCATTTTCCCGTCAAGTGCGAGGAAGTCACCCGCACCCGTCTTGATAAGCGGGTTGATCTCGATCATCTCCGCATCTTTGTCCATATAGACTTTGTAGAGTTTGGAAGCGAAATCGATGAATTTTCTCTGCTCGTTCTTGTCCGTGATCCCCAGACCGAATACCAGCTCTCTTCCGTGGAAGCCTTGGAATCCTATCGCCGGATCGACTGCAACTTTGACGATCTTCTCAGGTGTCTCTTCGGCAACCTTCTCGATCTCCATACCTCCCTCTGTGGAAGCCATGATCACAGGCATCTCTTTGGCTCTGTCAAGTACTACTCCGAGGTAGAGCTCATCTTTGATATCCGCGCCCTCTTCGATATAGATCTTCTGTACCAGTTTCCCCTCAGGTCCTGTCTGGTGTGTCACCAGTGTCATACCAAGGATCTCGGAAGCCAGTTGCTTGACCTCTTCTGTCGATTTCGCCAGCTTGACACCGCCGCCAAGCCCACGTCCGCCGGCATGGATCTGCGCTTTGACAACCCAGATATTCCCTCCAAGTTCCTGCGCAGCTTTGACCGCATCATCCGGTGTATTGGCAACGATTCCTCTCGGTGTTGGCACACCGTACTGAGCAAAGATCTGCTTTGCCTGATACTCATGAATATTCATAGAGTCTCCTTTTTTTCGATAAGTTCCTATATTATACGGCGATTGCGGATAATACGCGGTTAATTGAATTATTATGAAGTGTGATTTTTATGAAGTGGTAATTTTTTACACATTTAGGCAAGAAATAGAGCTAAAAAGGTAACGCTTTGTTACCTTTTTGATGAAAAATAGATCACTACGCTTTGGGAGCAATCATCTCTGAGGGCTGTACGTACTTGTCGAACTCCTCTTCGGTAAGCAGTCCGAGTTTGACCGCTTCCTCTTTGAGTGTCGTACCGTTGGCATGTGCCGTTTTTGCGATCTTGGCGGCATTCTCGTATCCGATGTACGGGTTGAGTGCGGTAACAAGCATCAGCGAATCATTGAGAAACTTCTCGATCTTCTCTTCGATCGGCTCGATGCCTACGGCACAGTTGACATCGAAGCTTCTCATCGAGTCTGCCAGCAGTCTGACCGACTGAAGGATATTGTAGGCGATCACGGGCTTGAAAACATTGAGCTCGAAGTTCCCCTGAGAAGCGGCGAATCCGACAGCTGCATCGTTCCCCATCACCTGTACAGCAACCATAGTGATCGCTTCGGCTTGTGTCGGGTTGACCTTGCCGGGCATAATGGACGATCCCGGTTCGTTGGCAGGGATGGAGATCTCACCGATACCGCATCGAGGCCCTGACGCCAGCCACCTGACATCGTTGGCGATCTTCATCAGGTTGGCAGCGAGTGCCTTGAGCGCACCGGAGAGTACCACTTCGGCATCATGCCCCGTCAATGCATGAAACTTGTTAGGCTGAGAGACAAACCCGTAGTCCTTCTCCATAAAGCTGTTGAGTTTGGCTGCAACGCGCTCGGAAAACTCTGGATGAGAATTGAGCCCCGTACCCACTGCCGTACCTCCGATAGCGAGTTCTCTGATGTATTTCAATGCATCTTCGATCTGCTTGAGGTTGGTCTCGAGCATCGCGACATACCCGCTCAACTCCTGTCCAAGTGTCAACGGTGTGGCATCCTGCAGATGCGTACGTCCGATCTTGACGATGTTGGCAAATGCTTTGGACTTGGCTTCGAGTGTCCCTTTGAGCTGCTTGAGCGCAGGGATCAGGTTGTCCGTCACCGCGACCACCTCTGCAATACGCATCCCGGTGGGGTAGGTATCGTTTGAGCTCTGTCCCTTGTTGACATCATCGTTGGGGTGTACCAGATGCTCTTTGGTAAAGTCCCCACCAAGAATCTCGGTCGCTTTGTTGGCGACTACTTCGTTCATGTTCATGTTCGACTGTGTCCCCGAACCTGTCTGCCATACGACCAGCGGGAAGTTGTCGTCCAGCGCTCCGGAAAGCACCGTATCACACGCCTTAATGATCGCATCGGCTTTGTCATCTTCCAAACGTCCAAGCTCGTTGTTGACCATCGCACACGCTTTTTTGAGATTGGCAAATCCGTACACCACCTCCATCGGCATCTTCTCGACACCGATCTGGAAGTTCTGCACCGAACGCTGCGTCTGTGCCGCCCAGTATTTGTCCGCAGGTACCTGCATCTCACCCATCGTGTCTTTTTCTATTCTGTATTCCATGCTTTCCTCCTATACGTTAAAAAATTGGTTTGTTTTGAGTACGTCGATACCCTCTTGGATACTCTCGACAGAGAGTCTGAACTTCTCGGCTGTCTCTGCATCGAGTTGCATCTCGATGATCTCCTCGATACCGTTCTTGCCTAGTACCACCGGTACACCTACCGATACGTCCTTGTAGCCGTACTCCCCTTTAAGCAGAGCAGAGGAAGCAACGACGACCTTGGAGTCGTTGAGGATCGCTTCGACCATATAGGCAATCGCACGACCCGGGCCATAGTAGCCTGAAGTACCAAGGTGTCCGACGATCTCGGCACCACCGTTACGTGTACGTTCGATGATCTCCTCCATCTCCTCTTTGCTCAACAGTTCGGAGACATTGACCGATCCTACCTGCACCTTATGCGGCAGTGGGATCATCTTCTGTCCGTGGTCACCGATGACGAGTGTACCGATCTGCCCCGCACCATAACCGAGCTTCTTATAGATCTGATACGCCATACGGGCACCGTCCAACGCACCTGAGAGTCCGATAATACGGTTACGCTCCCAGCCTGTCATCTTGTGGATCACATAGGTCATTACATCCAGCGGGTTCGAGACACAGATGATCACCGCATCGGGGGAGTATTTCATCACATCCTCGACCACACTCTTCATGATCTTGGCATTGATCATCAGCAGATCCTCTCGGGTCATATCCCCCTTTCGAGGAACGCCCGCGGTAATGACGACAATATCACACTCACTGACATCCGCCGGGCTCTCTGCCGCGGTAATGATGGTATTGTTTGGCGCGTAGTGTGCCGACTGGGCGATATCGATCGCTTTACCTTTGGCAACCCCTTCTGCGATGTCGAACAGAACGATCTCTCCACACGTACCCATCATGCTCAAACTGAACGCTGCGGTCGCACCGACCGCTCCTGCACCAATGATCCCTACTTTACGCTTCGTCATTTACTTCTTCTCGCCTTCAAGTTCTGCAAAAAAATTCATCTCATAGAGCTTGTCTATCATCTCCTTGACCGAAGCGACAGAATTTTTGAAACGCTTCTGCTGGAGCGGTTTGAGTGTCATATTGATCACCTGCTCCGCACCGCCCGCACCGATCATCACCGGCACGCCCGAGACCACATCGGAGTATCCGTAGTCATTCTCCAAAAGGATCGCACAGGAGTGGATCTGGTTGGTGTCTTTGAGGATCGCCTCCACCATCACGGTCGTCGATTTGGCAGGGGCGTAGTAAGCCGAACCCGTTCCAAGCAGGTTAACGATCTCCGCACCGCCGTTGCGTGTCTTGCGTACGATCTCACCGATCTCTTCACTGTCAAGCAGATCTTCGATAGGCACACCCGCAACCGTGGTGAATTTGGGCAGTGGTACCATCGTGTCTCCATGCCCCCCCATTACCGTCGCACGGATCTGTCCCGCACCATACTCAAGCTTCTCATAGATAAAGTGCGCCATACGTGCCGCATCGAGGATACCCGCCATCCCCATGACTCGCTCTCTTGGGAACCCTGTGTACTTCAACGCCACATAGGTCATCACATCCAACGGATTGGAGACAACGACAACAATCGCATCGGGTGCATGTTCCTTGATCTCCTTGGCATAGCACTTGACGATCTCGGCATTTTTCATCAGCAAATCGTCACGACTCATCCCAGGTGTTCTCGGAGCACCTGCAGTAATGACCACTACATCTGACTCCGCCATATCTTCCGGACCTTTCGCCGCTTTGACGATAGTGTGCTGTCGTGCCGCATTGGCCGCTTGGGACATATCCAGTGCCTTTCCTTTGGCAACATCGTAGTTTCGTCCGCGCAGCACGACATTGTGACACGCACCGTTCATCGCAAGGATGAACGCAACCGTAGAACCGAAATTTCCCGTACCGATTACCGTGACTTTTTTACCTTTTGCCATGTCTATCCTTTGTAGTGAGAATCATAGGATCGACTTACCAGCAAAACATCATTCATAACTCGACAACCGAGTTATCAAAAACGTTTTGCATTGCTAATGAAGTCCATTATCCTATGTTATAAGCGATTTATTTTAGCATAAAGAGGGTTACACAGAGCAAAAACGCTCCGCGCAAAGAGGGAAAAAGCAGCAAATGCTACTTTTTGGACAGATCAGGGATGCTTAGATCGCATCAATGATACTATTGAGTGTCGCAGACGGTCTCATTGCCGCTTCTGCTTTGGCATCGTCCGGATGGAAGTATCCACCGATATCTTTCGGGCTTCCCTCAGATGCAAGAAGCTCAGAGAGGATCTTCTCTTCGTTCTTTGCCAATGCGTCGGCTACCGGTGCGAACTTTTCTGCAAGTGCGGCATCTGCAGTCTGTGTTTCCAATGCTTCCGCCCAGTAACGTGCAACCCAGTAGTGAGAGGCTTTGTTATCAGGTTCACCACACTTTCTACTTGGTGCTTTGTCGTTATCGAGGTATCCCATATTCGCTTTGTCCAGTGCCTCTGTCAGCGCACCGATCTTGCTGTCACCAGATTTTTGATACTCCATTCTTAGTGACTCTGCCAGTGCCAGGAACTCACCCAGAGAATCCCATCTGAGATGTCCCTCTGCAAGGAACTGATCGACATGCTTGGGTGCAGAACCGCCTGCACCGGTTTCAAAGAGTCCTCCGCCTGCAAGCAGTGGCACGATAGAGAGCATCTTCGCAGAAGTACCCAGCTCAAGGATCGGATACATATCTGTCAAGTGGTCACGCAATACGTTACCGGTAACCGCGATCGTATTCTTTCCTGCTCTGATACGCTCATTGGTGAAACGTGTTGCAGCGGTAACATCCATGATCTTGATATCTAGACCGGTTGTGTCATGCTCTTCAAGGTACTTGTTGACCTTTTTGATAAGCTGCGCATCGTGTGCTCTGTTCTCATCCAGCCAGAATACCGCAGGGATCCCTTCGATTCTCGCTCTCTCGACAGCAAGTTTGACCCAGTCTCTGATCGGGATATCCTTGGCTCTACTCATTCTCCAGATATCACCCTTTTCACACTCAAAGCGCATCAGCTCCGTACCATCCTCTGCCGTAACGGTCACTGTACCAGCTTCAGCAAGCTCGAATGTCGTCGGGTGAGAACCGTACTCTTCGGCCTTCTGTGCCATCAGACCGATGTTTTGCATCGTACCCATGGTCGTCACATCGAACTGTCCGTTCTTCACACAATCAGCAACCATCTCCTGATGGAACATCGCATAGGTAGAGTCCGGAATAACTGCTACAGTCTCATCAGCCGCACCGGTTCTGTCCCACTGTTTACCACCTTCACGAACAACAACCGGCATAGAAGCATCGATGATGATGTCGTTGGGTGCGTTGAAGTTGGTCGTACCTTTGTCGGAGTCTACCATCGCGATACGCGGTGCATCCGCATCGACAACCGCCTGGAACGCCGCTTTGATCTCAGCCTCTTTTTCATGCCCTGCGATCTTCTTCTCAAGATCCGCCATACCGAGATTGGGGTTGACCCCAAGCTCTTTGAAGAGGTCTGCATACTTGTCGAATACCTCTTTGAAGAAGATCTCAAAGCCGTGACCGAACATGATTGGGTCGGAGATCTTCATCATCGTTGCCTTGAGGTGGAGTGACCAGATCAGTCCCTTCTCTTTCGCATCTGCAATCGTTTTGGCATAGAAGTCTCTCAACTTGGAAACAGACATAAACGTACCGTCAAGCACCTCACCGTCAAGCGCATCGATCGTTTTAAGCTCTTTTCCGTTAAGTGCGATCGTTACCTTCTGTGCCTTGTCGATAGTCACTGACTGCTCATTTCCGTAGAAGTCACCGTCTCCCTCCATATGTGCAACATATGCCTTGGAGTTCTCTGCAAACGGCTTGAGTCTGTGAGGATGCTCCTGTGCATATTTCTTGACCGCTTTTGCTGCACGTCTGTCGGAGTTACCCTCTCTGAGTACCGGGTTGACCGCAGAACCGAGACATACACTGTACTTCGCCTGGATCTCTTCCTCCTCAGGAGTAGAAGGATTCTCAGGATAGTCAGGGATATCAAATCCCTGAGACTGAAGTTCAGCGATACAGTCTTTGAGCTGACCAACGGATGCAGAGATATTGGGAAGCTTGATGATGTTCGCTTCGGGCTTGAGTACGAGTTCACCGAGTTTAGCAAGTTCATCTTCGGCTTTACCCATTGCCGCGAGTACACGACCTGCAAGAGAGATGTCTACCTGCTCTACATCGACACCCGCTTCATTTGCAAATGCTTTTACGATAGGGAAAAGCGAGTAAGTCGCCAATGCCGGGGCTTCGTCAATTTTTGACCATAGAATCTTTGGTTTGGACATAGTCAGTTCCTTTAGTGTTGATTTGTTTGGTATGAGGAGTTTAACATCATTTGTGTGGCAGTCAAATTAATCAAATTGTTTTTGTCAGATTATATCTCAATGATGTTTCCAAATGACACAAAAAAGGTGTAACGTGTTACTTTTTGATCTACTGTCAATAGGAAGAACTACCCGATATCAGGTCAAAATCGGGTAGTCACAGAGGAGAAGAGAGGAAAGGAGGCATATTGCTCCTTTCGGTAACACAAATGTTACTTTTGGATCAGTTCGAAACCAAGTTCCTTGAAGGTCTCGACTACTTCCGCATCGATACTCTTCATATATTCGATACGCTTAGCATCGGTAAAATCCAATCCGCTGATCCAGTTGGTGACACTGGAGTATCCTACGTGCAGTTCGTTCTTCCCTTTGGGAATATAGAAGTAGATCGAACAAGGAGCAAACATCCCGGCATAGGGCTTACCTCTGTTGAAGATGGAGTTGGAGAACTCGAAGTGGCACAGCAGGGATACCCAGTAGGCATCATACTTCTCAAACGCCAGATCCATATCGCTGTATTCGAACTTCAGATCGATAAAACCGGCAATAATGAAGTTATGCTGAGAGAACTTCCCGTCATGTTCGGAGACAAAGTCATCGATGAATTCCTCCATGTCTTCCGGGGCATCGAACTTCTTGACCATTTTGGTCAGTGTCACCTTCGGCAGAGGCTTACTTCTTTTAAAAATATGTGTTTTTACAGGCTTCAGCTCTTTTTTGACAATGTCATCCAATCCACCGATCATCTTCTTGAACGCATCTCGGGAAGCGGCATCCTGCTCACCGATAATATCGAGCATCATATCCGCATCGAGGTGCCCGTACCATGTGTAGTTATCGTTCTTATTGTCAAGTGTCTTGTAGATCAGATAGTTAAACGGTGTGAACGCACCGAAGTCAGGATTTTTCAAAAGCAGTGGTCTGATTGCCTTTTTGTTGATGATATCGTAGAAAGAGATCATCTCGACACCCTTTTCTTTGTACTTCTCATAGTAGAAGTTCTCAATATGAGTATTGGCTTTCATGATCTGGAAACCGGCTGCTTCGATCTTGTTCTTCATCACGTCATCAAACTGCTTTTCCACATTCCCTTTGGAAGCGTAGAACTCTGCCGTGATCTTTCCTTCTGCCTGTGCAATACCTACTGCCATCAGGAAGGCAAGTATGACTTTATTTACTTTCATCATTATTCCTTTTTTTAATAGTGTTGTATGAACAATTTTATCGAATGAAGATTAAACTAATCTATATTTTTACTATATCTTCTTTTAATATTATCTATTTTACATAGAGAAGTTTTTGAGGATAGCTTGATCCGGATTCATTGGATATTCGTACCCCTTCTCTCTGCTTACCTTGTTGTACCTTCGCCATCTCCACTGCCGCTCTTGCTTTGGCAATCTCTGCAAGCGCATTTGCCTTGGCAATCTCCACTTTGGAGAGTGCCGTAGAGATCATCGCTTTGGCTTTCGCTTCTGTCTCTGCAAAACTTGGCAGATCACCATCCACTCCGATATCCATGATCTCATCACGATCGACCATCTTGCTTAGCTCTACTTGTGCGGCAGCTCTTGCTACCTCTACAGCAGAGACCGCTTTGGCGATCTTGACAGCGGAACGGTTCTTCTCTATTTTCACAGCCGCCCAAATATCCGCATAAGACTCTTTTGGAGGCACCACCCTACTCTTCTCTGCATCGGCAGTCGCTTCAAGTATCACCTGTGTCGCTTTCGCCTTGGTTCTCTCTACCATTGCGATCGCATCAGCAATCTCCTTCATCGCTTGCATACGAACAGTCTCAAGCGCAGTGCCCTCCACCCCTTTACGCTCTGCTGCTTCGACACGATCTACCGCTCTGGCGATCTGCTTCTTCGCATCGATCTTGGCAAGCTCAACCAGTGCCGTCGATTCGGCGATCCGAGAGACCGCCTGGGCCTCTGCTATCTCTACCTGTGCTTTTTGGGAAAGGCTTCCATCCATCTGCAGCGTCCGTGCACGCTCGACTTCTCTAACCGTTTGTTCCAATGCACGGATCGCCTCTTCTCGTGCTTTTTCAACCTTATCAAGTGATCGCAGTATCTCCGCTTGTACCGCATCCCGAGAATAGATCTGATGCTCCTGTGCCCACATTGGCAAAGCAAAACTGCCTGCGACAATACCCACAGCTAACCATTTATACATCAAATACCCCTTTATATATTTTTTTAATATATTTATCTAAAAAATTATAATCTTTTTTATCTATCGAACTGATTAAGCGGCAATGAGAAGGAGGAGTGAACGGAGAGAGCGTGTGAAGGAGTAACAGAAGTGCCTCAACCCTCCACGACCACAGGCTCTTCGAGATAGGCACCCAAAGCCTTCGCCTCTTCGAGGATCATCTCGCTGACCTTGTAGCGGCTTTCGATGATCACATCGGCAAGTTTGGACTTGATACGCAGCTCCAGCGGTCGCTTGCCCGGATAGCGTTCTACCAAACACATCAACTCTTCGACCGTCTTGGCATCGGGCATCAAGTTGAGCGCAAGGATAAGCGGCGGCTGTTCAGGTTCAGGGGTGTGCTTCTGCTCTTTTTTGACCTTAACCTTCTCTTTTTTAGCATCTTTGAGCGACTCGATCTTGAGGATGTTCATACGGGTGAAGTCCCCATCCTTGGTGATCTTAACCTTGAAGGCGATCGGTTTGGTAATGTCGAAGTCTTCCTCAAGCTCCTTAAGCCTGTTCTCAAAGAGCATCAGCTCGATGTTGCCGTGCAGATCCATAATGTTGGCGATACCGAACTTGTTGCCCTTCTTGGAGATCTTCTCGGTGATGTTCTCAATCTTCCCGATAAAAAGTGCCTGTGAACCGTCGGCAAGATCGTCGATCTCGGAGCTGAGGGTATATTTGATACCCTCAAGTGTCTCTCGGTATTTGTCCAGCGGATGCCCAGAGACATAGAAGCCCAGAGACTCCTTCTCCATCTCCAGGATCTCCATCGGCTCGAACTCCTCCATCTCCTTGAGATCCAGCTGTACCGAGGTCATCTCCTCACCGCCGCCAAAGAGCGATCCTACCGCCATCTTTTTGGCATCGGCAGATTTTTTGGCAGCTTCTACGATCTCCTCGATCTGGGTGAGCATCGCTTTACGGCTGTACCCAAAGCTATCCAGTGCTCCGGCCTTGATGAGTGATTCGACGACTTTCTTGTTAACCTTGCTTGAGTCGATACGGGAGACGAAATCACTCAGGTCAGCAAACGGCTCATCCCCTCTGGCTTCGATGATAGAATTGATCGCGATATCTCCCGCACCTTTGATCGCTCCCATTCCGAACATGACGACCTCATCACCATCAATATTGGTCGCTTCGAACATTAGACCGGAGCGGTTGATGTCAGGCGGGAGGAGT